>CAYGXT010000608.1:0-2183 GCA_964353695.1 uncultured Myxococcaceae bacterium | reverse complement strand
AAGACTACGCGGACTTCAACCGCGACCTCTTCCGCTGCACCGCGCCGGGCTGCACCGCTCGCCGCAGCCTCCAGTCGCATCATATCGTCCGCCGCTCCGCTGGGGGCCCGGACGAGGCGTGGAATCGCACGACGCTCTGCGCGTTCCATCACCTGCGGGGCATCCACGCCGGCACCATGCGCTGCAGCGGGCGTGCACCGGAGGAGCTGGTCTTCGAGCTGGGCCTGCGCGCTGCTGGACCGCCGCTGCTGCGGGCCCGCGCAGGAGACGTGCTGCTCTCGGCGTGACGGACTCGGACGAGCGAAGAAACGATGACTGACCTCGTCGACTCCTGCGTGTGGGACGGTGTCGGACTTGATCGCCCTCTGCACCGCATGAGACGATGGGCTCACGGCGTCAATGCGGAAGGGCCCGGCGCCTGGAAGAACTGCTGCTTCAGCTTCGCGAGGTCGATGAAATTCACACTTCCGTCGCCATTGAGGTCGGCGTCGGTGGCGTTCTTGAAGAAGACCGCCTTCATCCGGGCGAGATCTGCGAAGTTCACGATCCCGTCGTCATTGAGATCCGCCAGTCCATCCCTTGACCGCGCGCAGCGCCGGGGGACTGCTTGCCCGGGTCCCGGCCTCCGCCGAGCCCCACTGAAGGCGCCCTAGCCGGCCTTGCGCTTGATCGACTGGATCAGGACCGGCTGCGCGGGGACGTCGCCGGGCCCGGTCTTCACGGCCTCGATCTTGCGGACCACGTCCATGCCGTCGGTCACCTTGCCGAAGACCGCGTAGCCGAAGTCGCGGCCGCCGTGGTTCAGGAAGTCGTTGTCCTTCGCGTTGATGAAGAACTGTGCGGTGGCGCTGTCCACCACGTTGGTGCGGGCCATGACGATGGTGCCGACATCGTTCTTGAGCCCGTTGTCGGCCTCGTTCTTGATCGGCGCCTTCGTCGGCTTCTGCTTCCCGTCTGCCGTCATGCCTCCACCCTGGACCATGAAGCCCTTGATCACGCGGTGGAAGATGGTGCCGTCGTAGAAGCCCTCGTCGACGTAGGCGAGGAAGTTCGCGACTGTCTTCGGCGCCTTCTCGGCGTCGAGCTCGACCGTGATGTCGCCGAGCGACGTGGAGATGACCACCACTGGCTTGCCCCCCTTGGTCTCGCCGGCGGCCGAGGGGCCGGCGCCGAGCAGGAGCCCGGAAGCCAGCAGCAGGGCGAGAGCGGCGACTGCACGTTGAAATTTTCTTTGCATGGGTAACCCCGGCTGCTCGAGATACCCCGAAACGCTCCGGACTGCAATCGTGCTGGCGCCGCCAGGATGCGACGGGAGCGCCGCATCAGCCGGCGATCAGGAGCCCGCCGTCGACGACGAGCACCTGTCCCGTGATGAGGTCGGAACCCGTCAAGAGGCCCAGGATTGCGGCGGCCACGTCCTCCGGCTCGCATACCCGATGCAGGGGGGCGCGCGACTCCATGGCCTTCTTGATCGGCTCGTAGGCGGCGCCGAGGCCATTGCCGAGCCAGCGGCCTGTGATGAAGCCAGGCGCCACGGCATTGACACGGATCTTCGGCGCGAGCGCGCGCGCCAGCGTCAGCGTCAGGTTGTTGAGGGCCGCCTTCGACGCGCAGTAGGGGATCGAGCTGCCGACCCCTGCGATGCCGGCGATGCTCGACACGTTCACGATCGCGCCGGCCCCTGCATCGAGCATCGGCAAGCGCGCCGCCCGCGCGCACTGGAACGACCCCTTGACGTTGACGTCGAAGATCCTCTGCCAGTCGTCATCGCTCACCTTGTCGAGGTCGGTGTGCACGATGAAGCTCGTTACCGCCGCACTCTGGACCAGCAGCTCGAGGCTTCCGAGCTCGTGCACGGTCGCATCGACCAGCCGGCGGCAATCGGCATCCTGAGAGACGTCCGCCTGCACGGCGATGCCGCGCACGCCGAAGGCCCGGACGGCAGCCGCAGTCTCCTCGGCCTCGGCCTTCGATCGGCTGTAGTTGACAGCGACGTGGCATCCGAGACGGGCGAGCGAGAGCGCCGTCGCCCGCCCCACCCCGGTTCCTCCCCCCGTGACCAGCGCGGCTCTGCCTTCGACGTTCATCCCTGTTCCCCCTCCGGGCTCTGAACATAGCCGCTGGCCCGCCCCGGCTCCCGCCCTCATGCGGGGCGTCCGACTTGCCGAACCGCAGTGGCGTCG
>CAYGXT010000607.1:0-2183 GCA_964353695.1 uncultured Myxococcaceae bacterium | reverse complement strand
CCTCCTTCGGAGAAATTCGGTGAAGCTCGTCAAGTGCGATCGTGATGGGCCCTGGGAGCCGTCTTGTATCTAACGGCTCGCGCATCAGCTGCGCGGCCCAGCACCGCCAGCGGTGCGCCCTACGGCAACCAAGCTACGCCGCCAGGCGGCAACATGCCACGATTGGAAACCCGCTGGGCCGCGTCAGCTGCATGCGCTTGTTGGGCAGCGATCGCGCGTGCGCGGGTCTAGGTAGTTTCAAACGCAAACCAACCACCACCCAAATCTCTGAGCGAGACGAGGTCAGTCGCGAAGACGGAGGAGCCTTCGGACGGTGGCGAGCAGCCCGGACGGACCCAGAGCACACCATGAAGGTTGTCGAGGAAGCCGTCATAGAGGAGAGCGACGTGCGTCTCCGTGACGGCGACCTCAATAAAGCCAAGAGAGATCAAGCGGCGTCGAAATTCGTCGTACTTCACGGGCTCGATCTGCTCTGAAGCAAGGACCAGCGCGAGAGAGGGGAAGCTCGCGGAGTCAACACGCTCGTGGCTGCTGTCATAGTTCTTGCCGTTGACGCTCTTGTAGTACCTAAGACCATCGCTCATGTCGTGGATGCGACCGTACTCCACTAGGTCTCCAACGAACTGGTCCAGTTCACTCTGGCGTGGCCACAGAAATAGCGGCCAGGCGATCTTGCCTGCGATCGGTGCGAGACCAACCGCTATTCCTATTGAGAAGAAGGCTGGGAGCGCAAAGCGAAGTTTCTCGCGAGTCGGATGAACAAGTAGCCACACCATAAGGCCGCCGAAGGACGCCACCCCAAGTGTCGCGGTGGCGAGGTTCGCCGCGATTGAGGCGAAGTCGCCGAGGTAAAACGCAAACGCGATTGACGCAAGCAGCAAGCTGCAGGCGAGAATGGTGCCGGATCGAGCAATGCGCCCAAACACCGCTGTCGCCTCTCCTCGCTGCCCAACGGATCGGCGCTCAGCTGCGTGGCACAGGCCGCCGACGGTCGTCGAGGCACCGATGTTCAATGCCAGACTCTACCAGAGGTTGATTGGAACTCGCTGTGCCATGGCAGCTGCAGCGCCTTGTTGGGCGGCGGGTCAATTCCGCAAGTTGCCGGCGGTTGCGTTAACGAAGAGGAGATCGTCGGCGAGTACCGGTGAAGTCCAACCCGATCGGAAGAGCAACTTCGCGATCACCAACCGCCGTGCCTTGTTGCTGTTGGTGGTAATGGTAGAACGGTGCGATCTTGCTGGGTGTCATCGGGAGCCCGAAATCACTTGCGGACGGCGAAGCAGCCGTGACAGGATGGTGAGCGTGGCGAAGGTCCAGTTCGACGAACAGATGGCCGAACACTACGACGAGACCTCCGTTGACATGTACCGGCCCGAGGTGCTCGACACAGCGGTGGACTTCCTCGAAGAGCTGGCCAGCGACGGTGCCGCCCTCGAGTTCGGGGTCGGCACCGGACGGTTGGCGCTCCCGCTGAGCGGTCGCGGCGTGCCCGTGCACGGGATCGACATCTCCGAGCCGATGCTCGAACAGCTTCGCCGGAAGGCAGGTTCGGAGCAGATCGGCCTCACGGCCGGCGACTTCGCGACGATGCGAGTCGAGGGCACCTTCCGGCTCGCCTACCTCGTGTTCAACACGATCACGAACCTGACCACGCAGGACGAGCAGGTGGCGTGCTTCCGGAACGCTGCCGCCCACCTTGAGCCCGGCGGCTGCTTCGTCATCGAGGTCTTCGTACCGGCGGTCCGGCGGGTGCCGCCGGGCGAACGGGTCCGCGCGTTCGACGTGGGTCGGACCCACCTCGGCTTCGACGAGTACACGGATTTCGCGGGTCAGATCCTGTACTCGCACCACTACTGGATCGAAGATGGTGAACTCCGAACGTTCTCGGCGCCTTACCGTTACGTCTGGCCCTCGGAACTCGACTTGATGGCGCGCCTAGCTGGCATGACCCTGCGCGAGCGGTGGGCCGGCTGGACCCGCGAGCCGTTCACCGACGAGAGCACATCCCACGTCTCGGTCTGGGAGAAGACCGAGTAGAAACGGTCAGGCCGCGTTCGGTGGGAAGAGTACTACCTCCAGTCGAGCTTTCTTCCGGCTGCCCAACGGCTCGCCGCTAAGCTGCGGCTGAGCGTGATGCTACCACGCTGCGGGTCGAGCACGACCACCCGCACGGCTGAAGCCCG
>CAYGXT010000606.1:0-2208 GCA_964353695.1 uncultured Myxococcaceae bacterium | reverse complement strand
CCACGTTGGCGGCAGCGCGTCCTATCCCGTCCTGCTGCTCGCAGCCAAGCAGATCAGCTCCATTGCCCTCATCACCTTCGCGATCGCGATCAGCGCGCTCATCGATCACCGGCAGGCAAAGCAGCTCCTGCCCCCGCTCCTTGCAGGTGGAACGCTCGGCACGATCCTCGGCAGCTTCGCCTCCGTGCCGCTCGGGCGCTGGCTCAACGTCGAGGGCCTGATCCCGGTCGCGGCGGCGCTGCTCCTGCTGGGCGCAGCCGCCACGCTGCCCCTGCGGCGCCTCACGGCCGCCCGTCTGGTGCTGGATCGGCGCAAGGGAGAGGGAGCGCGAGGGCAGGGGCGCGGGCCGGCGCAGCCGCCGCCGATCTCGCCACGACAGCTCTGGCGCGAAAGCTGGCTGTTCCGCTCCCTGGCGCTCTCGGCGCTCTTCTGCGGCGCGGTGGGCCCGATGCTCTACTTCCAGTTCTCCTACGTGGCCGACATGGCGACACGCGGAAGTGGAGGAGAGGAGAAGCTCCTCTCTCTCTACGGCCTGGTCCGCGGCTGGCTGCAGATGGGAGTGCTGGTGGTGCAGCTCTGGGTCGCGCCGGCCCTGTATCGCCGCTTCGGCGTGCCGCTCGCGGGGACGTTCTCTCCGCTGTTCTACCTGCTCGGCTTCGGGGGGCTCACGTTTCGGCTCGGCCTGCCCGAGGGAATCGCCGCACTTTCTGGCGCCACCGTCCAGGATCAGGCAATCCATGATCCTGCCCAGCGACTTCTCACCGTGCTCTTCCCAGAGGAGATCCGAGCCCGCGTAACGGCACTCGTCGAGGGCACTGCAAAGCGAGCGGGGGGCTGCATCGGCAACCTGCTCGTGCTGGCCGCAGTGGGCCTCGGCAGCGTCACCTGGGTCGGACTGGTGGGAGTTCCGCTGACGATCCTCTGGTTCCTCACCACGCTGCGCATCTGGCGCGGCTATCCCTCGCTCGTCCTCGCCATGGCAACCGAACCACGGCGGGTGTCCCGGGCGGGCGTCCACGCCGAGGAGATCGTCGATGCCAGCACGCTCCGCTCGCTGGGGCGCATGCTCTCCGGCTCCGACCTCGAGCGCTGTCGCGCGGCGATCGAGGTGCTGCGCGAGCTTCGCCCCGACGTGGCGCCAGCGCTATTGGCGGGCGCCCTGCCGCAGGCGAGCGCGGGAGCGCTTCCGCTCCTGCTCGAGAGCCTCGAAGCCCTGCTCGAGGACGGGAGCGCGAAGCCAGGCGAGCAGCTCGCCCACGCCAATGCCCTGGCTCCGCTGCTCCGCGACCCGCCTCCGGTCGGGCCTCGCCAGCGCGCCGCACTGGTTCGGATCTACGCGCGACTGCAGGCGGCGGACGCCCCCGATCCCGATGCCGCTGCGCTGCTCCGGCAGGCTGCCGACGACGCCGATCCCGTCGTGCGCGTAGCCGCGGAGACGGCGCTCTACCGTCTCGGCCATCGTGGCAACGACAACTTCGGTCTGCGAAACGTGCTCGGCCCTGCCCTCGAGCACGAGGATCCCGAGGTGCGGGCCGTCGCCTGCCGCGAGCTGCGCGCTCTTCTGATCGAAGATCCGCACGGCGACCCCTCCGAGGTGGGGCCGGGACGACCGGAGTGGCATGCGCGGCTCGGCCTGCTGGTGAACGCGCTCTTTCGCCCGCAGGCGCGCGCGGCCGCTGCGACTGCCCTGGCCGACGTGGCGGCGCGGCGCGGGCGTGTGGCGAGCGCCGCGAGCGCCGAGATGTTCGCGCTGGCCGACGATACGGATCCTACCGTGCGCGCTGCCGTGCTGCGCTTCATCGGCCACGCACGTCAGACCGAGAAGGGCGCGCTCCTCGCCGAGCGTCTGGCCGCGCATCATCCGGAGGAGGCAGCAGCGGCAGCGGAAGGCCTGCGGGCGTTCGGACCCGCGGCTCTCGATGTGCTGCTTCCTGAATTTTCCTTCGGCAGGCGCAGCATCCGCAACGCCATCGTGCCGCTGCTGCGCGAGCTCGACGTCTACTCCGAGGCCTTCGAAGCGCAGCTGCGCCGCGAGCTCGAGGGCGTCGCTGAGCGCCTGCTCGAGATCGCGGCGCTGCGCGGACGAGCCGCTCCCATCCTGCTGCAGCGGCTCGAGGAGCGCGCCCAGGCAGGGCTGCATACGGCCTTCCTGCTCCTGGCCGCCCTTCACGACGACGATCGCATCGTGGATCTTGGCGATGCGCTCCG
>CAYGXT010000605.1:0-2209 GCA_964353695.1 uncultured Myxococcaceae bacterium | reverse complement strand
CCATGCTCTCCGGCTTCAACACGAACGTCCGTCATCGCGGGCTGCTGCTCCACGTGCAGACGGAGGACAGCGGTCGCGGGCACCCCCACATCATCACGCACCTCTACCAGGGCGGAACCATCCTCGCGTCCGAGAAGTGCGAGTACGGCGATCGTCTCGGGTCGGAGAACCTCGGGGACGAGGTGCGCGAGCTGATGCAAGGCCAGCACCGCGCGATGCTGCGGATGCTGAAGCGCGGCGAGCTCGATGCGCGGCTGGCGGAGCGGCTCGGCAGCGACGTATTTGCCGAAGACGCGAATGCCGTGACGGCATCGGGCTCCACGGGACGGGCCGCAAGCGCGAGCGAAGAGAGTGAGGGGCTGCCCGTGGAGGAAGCCGCCGTCGTCGGGGCTGCGGGCGGAGACGAGCGGCGCCTCGACGAGGTCGTGCTCGAGTATCTCGTGAAGCGCGCGCGCAAGCGCGGGCGTAAGCGCCCTTGAGCCCGGCAGAGCCCATCGCTGCCGTGGCAACGGCCCCGGCGCGCGAGGCGCTGGTGGCGCTGCGACATGTCTCGAAGTCCTTTCAGGCGGGCAGCTTCGCCCTCCGCGATCTCTCGCTCGACGTCGCCAAGGGAGAGTTCGTCTTTCTCACGGGCGCGAGCGGAGCCGGCAAGACCACGCTGCTGCGGCTGCTGTTCGCGGGAGAGCGTCCGAGCGAGGGTGAAGTGCGTGTCCTGGGTCGCGACGTGGCGCGCCTGCCGCGGCGCGCGATCCCCGCGCTCCGGCGTCGCGTGGGCGTCGTCTTCCAGGACTTCAAGCTGCTGCCACGCCTCAGCGTCGAGGAGAACGTTCGCATCGCCCTCGACGTGCAGGGCGTGCCGGCTCGCGAGGCGCGGGCGCGTGTGTTCAACGTGCTCAAGCAAGTCGGCCTCCAGCAACGGCGCTACCAGGACCCTCGCTCTCTCTCGGGCGGAGAGCAGCAGCGCGTTGCCCTGGCGCGCGCCCTGGTCGGTGATCCGGCTCTGCTGCTGGCCGACGAGCCGACCGGGAATCTCGATCCGGAACTCACGCTCGAGATCATGGACCTGATCGCCGCCGTCGCTGCGCGCGGCACCACGGTCATCGTCGCCACGCACGATGTTGCGCTGGTCCGGCGCCACGCGCGGCGCACGCTGCGTCTCGAGGCGGGACGTGTCACTGAGGACGCGCCCGCCGCGAGGGTGCGCGCTTGAGAAGCGTGGGAGCGCTCGCGCGCTTCGTGCTCCGGGCGGCCGTGCGGGGCCTGCGGGCGAGCGCCGCCACCGCTTTGGTTGCGGTCATCAGCATGGCGCTCGCGCTCGCGCTGGCGGGCGCCTTCTGGGTCGTGATCGGGAACCTGCGTGGCCTCGTCGAGCGGGCGGGCGACGAGCTCAGCCTGAGCGCCTATCTCGCGCCGGGGATGGACGAGGCGCTTCGCGCCGAGCTCGCGCTCGGGGCGAAGCAGATCGACGGCGTGGAGGACGTCGAGGTCGTCACTCCCGAGATGGCGTTGGCCCGCTTTCCGCAGCGTACGGGCGTCCCGGCCGGCACGCTCGATCTGCTCGACGAGAATCCACTGCCGGCTTCGCTCGAAGTGCGCCTGCACGCCGAGAGCCGCAACTCCGAGGATGCGGCGCGGGTGCGCGCGGCGCTGGCTGCGCTCCCCGGAGTGACCGACGTCTCGGCCGCTGACGACTGGGTGGTGGGCTACACCCGTGCGCTCGACTTCATCCGAAGTGTCGGCGTCGGCGTCGGCCTCGTGCTCGCTCTCTCGACGCTCGTGATCGTTGCAAGCACGATCCGTCTGACGCACGCAGGCCGGCGGGACGAGCTCGAGATCCTCTCGCTGGTGGGTGCGAGCCGGAGCACGATGCGACTGCCGTTCCTGCTGGAGGGCCTGGCGCAAGGCGCTTGCGCGGGTCTGCTCGCGCTGCTGCTCGTACGCGGGCTCTTTGCGCTGGCGCAGCCCGCGGCGAGCGCGGCGCTCGCCTTCCTCGCCGGTCCCGGAGAATTGAGCTTCCTCTCGGCGCCGCAGAGCGCCGCGCTGGTGGCGGGCGGAGCGCTGCTGGGTTTGCTCGGTGCGGCGCTCTCCCTGGCGGTGGACGAGCGGGTGTGAGGCGTTGCGCTCGGGTTGCGCGCCTGGCGCTGCTGGCCGCGCTCATGCTGGGAGCGGCCCTCGTTGCGGCCGCGGCGCAGGCAGAGGTCGCTGCGAG
>CAYGXT010000604.1:0-2211 GCA_964353695.1 uncultured Myxococcaceae bacterium | reverse complement strand
CGTGTGCACGTCCGTAACAGAGCCCACTCCATTCGCGCTCGCCGCGCCGCGTCCTACAGGCAGCGCGGTGTCGCGCGCACGCCGCGCCATCGCAGCGGTGGTCGCGCTCGCGGAGACGAAGCCTCCAGCAAGGCCGGTGAAGAGCAGCCCGCGCTGCGCACCGAGGATGCGTACGCCGAGGTAACCGAGCCAGCCGATGCCGGTCAGCGCCACCACCAGGAGCCAGATGCTTCGCGGATTGAGTGCGCCGAAGGGACCGAGATCACGATCGGGCAGCAGCGGCAGCACGACGAAGGCGACGACGAGGAACTTGAGAGCATCCTCGACCTCGACGTCCGTCACGATTTCGCGGGCGAGCCGGTGCAGACGCTCCTTCGAGACGAGAAGCGCCGCGACGAGCACGGCGAGCCCGACGGCGAGCGCAGCCTCTCGGAACGCGAGCGCACCGAGCAGGTAGGCGGCGCCAGCGGCAACCTCGGTCGTCAGGCCGGGATCGGCGGCGCTCGTACGCGCGTAGCCGATCGCAAGCAGGGCCGCCGTGCCAGCGAACCCCGCTGCGACGACCCAGGGATCGAAGCTCGCCGCCAGGGCGCCCATGAGCGCGAGCAGGGCGAACGTGCGCGAGCCGGCCGCCTGCCGCGCACCGGTCCGATGGCTCCATTCGCGCTCGAGGCCGAGGAGCAGTCCGATGGCGGCCGCCGTCAGGAAGGGCTGCAGCGTCTCGAAGCTCATGGTCGCCAGGGCTCGCGTGCGCTCAACGCAGAAGCCTTCGCGGCAGCGGCCGCTCCGCCCACTCCACCAGCGCGCGCAGCCGCCAGCTCGGAACGCAAGAACAGCTCCCCAACCCAACCGGGCTTCCGGTCTTGCCGCGCGGAGGCCTGCACATAGCCCACGGTCGGCGTCCGGGACGCGCCCGTCAAGAGCCCCCGGGCCGGCCGCGAGGGGCGGCGGAGCGGCCATCCCCCTCATTTGAGGGTAGCCCGCTCGCGTAGGCCAAGGACAATTAGAGGGCAGGCAGCAAGCAGAGGTGAAGCGGGGCGATCGACGCAGATCGGTGTGACCGTGGCTGACGCGGCTCCATCCGAGACTTCGACTCGGCGCGTTCTCCCGCGCCGCGATGCAGAAGGAATCCTCCATGCACGCTTTGATCGCCAGGCTCTTCTCACGAGACCGCGCCGCTGGAACCTCTCTCTCCCCGCTCTTCCAGGAGGACTGATCGGGTTATCGGCCCCGATCGGGGCCCGACGGGGACGGCCCGTGCATGCGCATGGCTCGGACCGCCCCCGTCGGAGCTGCCGGCTCCTTGCAGGACTGCGCACGAAGGAACGTCCGCTGACTGATCCCCGGCATCGCGACAGGGTCCTTGGCTCGCTGCTCGGCCTCGCCGTCGGCGACTGCCTTGGTGCGCCGTTCGACGGGCTTGGCTCCGCCACTCTCCACGACCGACACTTTGAAGTGTCGACTGATCTCTTGGGCTGCTCGATCTGGACGAACGGCACGCAGCAGGCCCTCACGCTGGTCGAGGCCACCGTCCGGCGCGGCTCGCCGGATCCCTCGTGGATCGGCCAGCGCTGGATCGAGATGGCCGGCGCCTATCAAGGACACCCTCTCGGCGTTCATCGTGACGCAGATCCAGCCTTTGCCCGCTCGATCGCTGCGCTGCGCAGCGGAGGGGATTGGCGCACGTCGGGCCAGAGCGGCCGTGCCGGCTGCGCGAGTGCGGTACGGGTGATCCCCGTCGCGACCGCTCTTGCGCATCAGGGAGAGGACCTACTCGCGGCCACGGTCATCGACGTCTCGCTCATCACCCATCGCGGGCTGCGAGACATCTCCGCCGCACTCGCAGTGGCCTGGACGGCAGCGAAGTTGAGCCTCGAGCCTGGCTATCCGATTCCGGCAGCACGGGGGCGGACGTTGCTGGAGGAGCTCGCGACGTGGCTCCGCGATCGTGAGGAGAGGCTGATCTCGGCGGTCGAGGGGATCGAAGTCGAGTCGCCAAGCCAGGTACACGACGTCTCCACGCTGTTGGCCGGAATCGCCCGCCGCCGCGACCAGAGCTGGCGCGCGTGGATCGAGCGCTACGCGTCAGCGCGGCTCGGCAGACTGGCACATGCCAGCGAGAGCTGCGCCCTCTGCTCGGTACCCACGGCGCTCGCGATCGTCCTGGCTTCGGGCCAGCGCTTCGAGGAGAGTCTCCTCAGCGCGATCCGT
>CAYGXT010000603.1:0-2217 GCA_964353695.1 uncultured Myxococcaceae bacterium | reverse complement strand
TCGCTCGGCGCATTCTGCAGGTCGCAGTCCATCACCACCAGGATCTCGCCGCGCGCAAGGCGCAGGCCCGCCTCGGTGGCCGCGCTCTCGCCGCAGTTGCGCTCGAGGCGCACCAGCCGGAAGCGACCCTTGGGATCACGCGCCACCTCCTCGCGCACTCTCGCCGCCGTGGCGTCGCGCGAGCCGTCGTCGACGAAGATCACCTCGAAGGCGTCGATGCCGGCCTTCAAAAGCTGCTTGCGAAGATCCTCGGCCAGGATCGGAATATTCCTCTCCTCGTCGTAGGCCGGGATGACGATGGAGAGCTCCGGCGTCTCCATGGCCTACGCGTCCTGCTTCGCAAAGAAGCCCTGCACGGCCTGCGCCACGTACACGACTTCTTCGTCGCGCATGGAGCCGAAGCAGGGCAGCGAGAGGATTTCCTTGCAGGCGGCCTCGGTTCGGGGCAGCGCCTCGCTGCGCACACCGGCTCGGCCGAGCGTCGCCGGCTGCAGGTGGTTCGGCACCGGGTAGTGGATACCGGTGCCGACGCCCGCTTGCTTGAGATGCTTCTGCAGCGCGTCGCGCTCGGGCGTCCGCACCACGTAGAGATGGTAGACGTGATGCGCATTCTTGCCTTGCTGCGGGAGCAGGAGGGGAAGGCCCTTCAGTAGCTCCGCGTAGCGGGCGGCCACGCGGCGGCGACCTTCGTTCGAAACGTCGAGGCGGCGCAGCAGCACACGGGTCGCGGCGGCCTGGATCTCGTTGAAGCGCAGGTTCCAGCCGACGACGTCGTGAGTGAACTTCTCCTTACGGCCATGATCGCGGAGCATGCGAAGCTTGCGCGCGAGGCCCTCGTCGTCCGTAACGACGGCGCCGCCGTCGCCGAGGGTCGACAGGTTCTTCGACGGGTAGAAGGAGAGCACGCCCGCGACGCCGTAGGAGCCGACCTTCTCGTCCCGCCATCCTGCTCCCTGCGCCTGCGCGCAGTCCTCGAGCACGAGCAGGCCATGGCGCCGCGCCACGTCCGTGATCGAATCGAGGTCGCAGGGATGGCCGTAGAGGTGGACGGGAACGATCGCCCGGGTGCGCGCGGTGATGCGCGGCTCGAGCCAGGACGGATCGAGGCAGTAGCTGTCGTCGATGTCCAAGAAGACCGGACGCGCGCCGGTCTGGAAGATCGCCTCGACCGTCGGGAACGCCGTATGCGCCGGCACCAGCACTTCGTCGCCGGCGCCGATGCCGAGAGCGCTCAGCGTGAGCAGGAGCCCGGCCGTGGCGTTGGCGAGCAGCACGCAGTGTTGCCGGTCCATCCACGCGGCGAGTTCCTTCTCGAGGGCCTTGCACTCGGGGCCGAGAATGTACTGGCCCGAATCCACCGCAGCGATGACGCGGGCGCGTATCTCGTCGTCGATCTCGACGCGCGAGAGCGGAACACTGCGGATAACACCAGACTGCGTCATTTCAACCCTCCACCACGGGCTGGAAGCTCGATCGGGATGCGACGGCCTTCGCGCGCCGAGAGGACGGCCGCCTCGAGCACGGCGCTGGCGGCCGCGCCGTCCCAGCCGTCGGCGGCCACGCGCGACGGCCGGCCGGCCTCGCAGGCGGCCACGAACTCACGCAACTCCGCGGCCAGCGGCGCGGCCGCGGGAACGGCGATCTCTTCCACCGCTCCCGTCTCGGCCTGCCAGTCGCCGTGTGCGTCCTGCACGTGACGCTGGCGGTAGTGCCTCAAGCGTCCCGATTTCGCGAGCAGATCGGCGCGCAGCGCGCCCTGCGTGCCCATGATCTCGAGGTCGCGCTTTGGCTCGGGCGTGAAGCAGCTCGCCTCGACCATGCCGAGCACGTCGCCGTACTCCAGAGAGAGGAAGGCCACGTCGTCGAGGCTCCGTCCGAGGTGATCGCGCAGCGTGGCCGTCACGGCCTCGGGCTGGCGGCCGAGCAGCCACGACAGGAGATCCACGAAGTGGATGCCGTCCGAGAGGGCGATGCCGCCGTCGCTGCGTGGCCGCTTGAAGCTCGAGAAGCGCGCCACGGCGTAGCGGATCGGACCGAGGTCGCCGGCGGCGACGAGCTTCGCGATGGCCTGCGCCTCGGGCGTAAAGCGGAAGACGTGCCCGACCTGGAGCACCAGGGCATGGCGCACGGCCTCGGCGTGAAGCTGGAAGCCGTCCTTGGCTGCGGGCGTGAGCGGCTTCTCCACCAGCACGTGCTTACCGGCCGCGAGCGCGGCGT
>CAYGXT010000602.1:0-2223 GCA_964353695.1 uncultured Myxococcaceae bacterium | reverse complement strand
AACCCCACCGCAAGCCGATCTCATAGAAGAATGCCTGACTCGAGTGGAACGGGACGCAATTTTTTCGTCCTGCCTCCATCCGAGATCTCGTGTGCCTCGTGCCGGCCGGGTGGCCAGCGCGGATGGACACGTGCGGCCCCGGTGGCCGCGTGTAAGGAAACGCTCTCTTGATTCGATTCGAAGATCTCTCTCTCGACGCCGCGCTGCTCGCGGCGGTGCGCAGCGCGGGCTACACCGCGCCCACCGCCATCCAGGCGCAGGCAATCCCTCTCGTTCTCGCAGGCCGCGATGTTCTCGGCTGCGCCCAGACCGGCACCGGCAAGACCGCTGCCTTCGTGCTCCCGATCGTGCAGCGCCTGGCCGCGAAGGCCCCGGCCGGCCGCGGCGTGCGGCCAATCCGGGTCCTCGTACTCTCGCCTACGCGCGAGCTCGCAACCCAGAACGCAGAGGCGTTCTCGACCTTCGGCGCCGTGTTCGGTCTCGAACGTGCGGTCGTCTACGGCGGCGTGAGCGAGATGCCGCAGCGACGCGCCCTGCGCCGCGGCGTGGATATCCTGGTGGCGACCCCCGGCCGGCTCGAAGACCTGATGCGGGCGGGCGAAGTGGATCTACGCCGGGTCGAGGTCGTCGTGCTCGACGAGTCGGACCGGATGCTCGACCAGGGCTTCTTCACCGCCGTGCGGCGCATCCTCTCCACCGTTCCGCGGGAGCGCCAGACGCTGCTCTTCTCGGCAACGATGCCCGAAGAGATCCGAGCGCTGGCGCGCTCCGTGCAGCGCGATGCCATCGAAGTGAAGGTTACGCCGGTCGCCACTCCGGCGTCGCAGGTCGAGCAGGAAGTCCTGTTCGTGGCGCGCTCCGACAAGCGCGAGCTGCTGGCCCATCTGCTGGCGGATCCCGCGGTCACGCGGGCGCTCGTCTTCACGCGCACCAAGCGTGGCGCCGATCGGGTGGCGAAGCACCTCTGCACCGTCGAGCGAGTCGAGGCTATCCACGATCGCTCTCAGTCCCAGCGGGAGCGCGCGCTCGCGAGCTTCAAGCGCGGCTCCACCCGCGTGCTCGTGGCCACGGACCTCGCAGCGCGGGGCATCGATGTGGACGGGATCTCCCACGTCATCAACTTCGAGCTTCCCGACGACTCCGAGAGCTACGTACACCGCATCGGTCGCACCGGCCGTGCGGCCGCGTCGGGAGTGGCTCTCTCGCTCTGCGACGCCGATGAGCGCGATCAGCTCCGGCGCATCGAGCGCCTGATACGGACGAGCATCCCCGTGCGGCGCGAGCATCCGTTCTCGACTGGCGCCGCCGCAGCGAGCGGCACCCGAACGCCTCCGCCGCGCTCCTTCGCGCAGGCCCGCGGCCGGTCGGGAGGCTTCACAGGACGTTCGTCGCGCCGCCGGTTCTAAGCGCTCAAAGGTCTTGGCTGTAGCCCGATCTGGTCGAAGGCTAGGCTGTAGCGGGCGGCCAGGCCCGCTGGCCTCCGATCCACGTGCTCGCAACGCGGCTGCTCTCGACGAACGGATCGCCGCTGCAGACGACCAGATCGGCGGTGGCGCCTGGACGGAGCATCCCCTCGCCGAAAAATCCCACGGCTGCTGCGCCTCCGGCCGTCGCGGCGTGAACGGCCTCGCTCTGCGTGACCGCTTCCGTTGCGGCGAGCTGCTCGCCATTCGGCATGCGCCGCGTGACGGCGTGCCGGAGGTTGTGGAGCGGATCAAGGGGGCCGCAGGGATGGTCGGAGCTGATCGCCAGGGCCACGCCACCGCGGAGCAGCGAGCGCAGCGGAATGGCCCGCAGGCCCGCGTCGAGGCCAAGTGCCCGCATCGCCGGGCCGTGGGTGGGGATGAAGCCGGGCTGCGTCGAAACGATCGCGCCGCAGGCGGCCAACAGCTCGATCTCCTCCGGGCGTGCGAGCAGCACGTGCTCGATGCTGGCGTGCGGTGCTCGGATGGCGGCGAGCGTACGCGCGGCCTGCGCCACGGCGAAGTTCCCGATCGCGTGTAGGCGAGGGACGAAGCCCGCCCCAACGAGGGCGCCCACGCGCGCACGAAGATTGGCCTCGTCGAAGCGCTCCCAGGCCATGTGCGTGTGCACGCCCTCGAGGCGGGTACGCTGCCCGGCGAGCATCAGAAGCGGACGGACGTCGCGCTCGACCAGCGCCACGCGCAGCGCGCGGCCGAGACAGGCGAGCACCGCGCCCGGCGACAGGCAGAGGGCGCAGCG
>CAYGXT010000601.1:0-2224 GCA_964353695.1 uncultured Myxococcaceae bacterium | reverse complement strand
CTTCGTTCCCGGTCAAGCGTCCCCGAAGGGGCGTGCGCTCCCGCGTTACCGGCCCTGCTCCAGCAACGCCTCGAAGGTCATGAGCTTCGGATGGCCCGCCAGGATGCCAGCGGGCGTGCGCGCCTGGGCGTGGCCCTTGCGAAAGGCCTCCGACTTCGTCCAGCCCTCGAAGGCCTCGCGGCTCTCCCAGGTGGAATGGGAGATGTAGACGCCCGGCTCGTCACTGCGCAGCAGCGCGAAGCGCAAGAAGCCCGGCACCTCGTGCAGGAACGTCTCCCGCTTGCGCCAGATCTCCTCGAACTCCGCCCCCCGCTCCGGATTGACTGTGAACTGGTTCATTGCGATGAAGATCGCCATGCGAATTTCCCCTTCTCGGAAGCAGAAGTAGTAGTCAGCGCCGAATCCGCACCCGCTGGCCTTCGATCGAGAGGCGGCCTTCCGCGAAGAGCCGAATCGCTTCGGGCACGATGCGCCGCTCGGCCGCCTGCACGCGCGCGGCGAGCGTGTCGGGTGTGTCGCCCTCCAGTACGGGAACGGCCCGCTGCAGGATGATCGGGCCGTGGTCGTATTGTGCGTCCACGAAGTGGACGGTGGCTCCCGTCACCTTCACGCCCGAGGCGAGCACGGCCTCGTGGACGTGGTGGCCGTAGAAACCCTTGCCGCAGAAGGCAGGAATCAGGGCGGGATGGGTGTTGATCGTGCGGCCCTCGTAGCGGCCGCGCAGCTCGAAGAGCGAGAGCAGGCCGAGGCAGGCCACGAGCTCCGGCTCGAAGCGGGCGAGCTCGGCGTGGAGCGCGTCGTTGAAGCTGCGGCCGTCGGCGAACTGCTTGCGCGCAACACTGAGCGCCGGAATGCTGCGCCGCTGCGCGCGCGCGAGGCCCCCGGCGCCCTGCTTCGAGGCGATCACGCCCACCACGCGGGCGGGCACGCGGCCGGCGTCGATCTGCTCGCATAGGTTCTCGAGGCTGGTGCCCTCGCCGGAGAGCAGGACCGCGACGCGCAGGAGAGGGCTCATTTCGGGAACAGGCTCCGATAGATGCGCCGCGTTGCCGGCGAGCGGTTCAGCGTGTAGAAGTGCAGCCCGGGAACGCCCCGATCGAGCAGCTCGCGGCACTGCCGCGTCGCCCACTCGACGCCGAGCTCCATCACCTGCGCGTCGTCGTGCCCTACCGCCGCAAGGCGCTCATCGAGCTCGCGTGGAATGCGCGCGCCCGAGAGCGCCGTGATGTGCCGAATGTTCGCTTCGCTCACGATCGGCATGATGCCGGGAACGATCGGAACGCGGATGCCCCGCGCGTGGGCTCGCTCCACGAAGCGGAAGTAGTCGTCGTTGTCGAAGTAGAGCTGCGTGATCAGGAACTCCACGCCGGCATCGACCTTGCGCTTCAGATTCTCGAGGTCGGCTTCGGGGCTGGCCGCGCGAGGGTGCGTCTCCGGGTAGCACGCGCCACCGATGCACAGGCTCCAGCGCGAGCGGATGAAAGCCGCGAGCTCGGAGGCATACGTGAAGCCGTTCGCTGCGGGCCGGTAGGCCTTCTCGCCGCGCGGCGGGTCTCCGCCGAGAGCGAGCACGTTCTCGATGCCGGCCTCGATCAGCCGGTCGAGAATCGCGGCGATCTCGTCGGCCGAGGAGCCCACGCAGGTCAGGTGGGCCATGGCCGTGATGCCGAGCTCGTCCTGGATCCGTGTCACCAGCTCGATGGTCTGGCGCCGGGTGGAGCCACCAGCCCCCCACGTCACGGAGACGAAGCCTGGATCGAGCTGCTTCAGCTCCGCAATGCTGCGATATAGGCTCGCGAAGCCGGCCTCCGTCTTCGGCGGAAAGAGCTCGAAGGAGACGACCGGCCGGCCCTGGCCGTAGCAGTCGGCGATGCGCATGGGACCCGAGTCTATCATTGACGACCGGGCCAGGCGCCGCGAGACTGCGCCTTCCGGAGGCGAGCATGTCCGTCCTGGTGAGCGGGTCTCTGGCGATCGACTACATCATGGTCTTCCCGGACCGCTTCAAGAACCACATCCTCCCAGACCGCCTGCACGTGCTGAACGTCGCCTTTCACGTGCCCACGCTGCGCCGAAGTTTTGGTGGGACGGCCGGAAACATCGCCTATCACCTGCGCCTGCTCGGCGAAGATCCCATCCTGCTGGCGAGCGTCGGCAGCGACTTTGGGCCCTATGCCGATTGGCTCGACCGCCACGGCATCAGTCGACGCTGGGTTCGCGTCTA
>CAYGXT010000600.1:0-2226 GCA_964353695.1 uncultured Myxococcaceae bacterium | reverse complement strand
AGTAGACTTCTCCGAGGATCGACTCGAGCCCGGAGATCTCCTGCTCGTGCCGGAGAACAGCTCCGGGAGCAATCGCGTTCCCTGGCGCTTCTCGACCGTCGTTAGGAAGCGTGAGCTCATCCCGTCGCCCGGCATCTCGATTCAATCCTGGGAGAACCGAGCGGCCTTCCATGCCGCCGTGCGGGGGCCCCTCCCGTTCGTCATCGGGCCCTCCCCACCGGAGCGTTTCGTTCTCGTCCGGCTCGATCAGCCCATGAAGGCGTGGGCGGGAGTTCTCGTCCCGGCGCGATGAAGCTCAGAGATCCCAGAAGAAATCCTCGTTCGTAAGCTCGCGGCCTGCGTCGGTGGCCTTCGCCCTCTCAGCCCCAGCCGGCAGCGGCTCCCCGCCGCGCGCGAGTGCCGCGAGCAGCTCCTCCAGATCGCGGGTCTCGCTCTCCCAGTACTCGTGCGTGCCGAAATGCGGGAAGGCCGACGGAAAGGCCGGATCTTCCCAGCGGCGCGCGATCCAGGCCGCGTAGCGTACAAAGCGAAGGCCGCGCAGTGGCTCGACGAGGCGCAGCCAGCGTTCGTCGAAATCGCGAAGCTGGCGGTAGGCGGCGATGAGCAAGCCGCGCTGGCGCGCACCGTCGTCGTCGCGGCCCGGGATCAACATCCAGACGTCCTGCACTGCGGGTCCTACCAGGAAGTCGTCGAAATCGAGGAAGAACCAGGCATCGCCGCTGGCGCCCTGCGCAGGCCCGTGCAGCAGATTGCCGAAGTGGCAGTCGCCATGGATGCGGTGCAGCGGCACGCCGCTGCTCGAGGCCTCGTAGATTGCCACCAACTCTTCCACCGCACGGCGGTAGCGCCGCGCACACGCTGAAGGCAGAAAGCCGTGCTGCTCGAGGTAGGCCAGCGGCTCCATGCCATAGCTCGCGCCCGTGAGCTCGGGGCGATGCGGGGCGCTTCGTGCCGTGCCGACGCCGTGAATGCGCGCCAGCAGCCGGCCGAGAATCGCGATCTCGTCGTCGGAAAGCTCCGAAGGCGAGCGCCCTCCCGTTCGCGGCCAGATCGCGTAGAAGATGCCCTCGACTTCGTGCAGCGTGCTGCCGTCGGGGAAGCTCAGCGGCGCGCAGACGGGAACCTCCGCCTCGCGCAGGTCGGCAAGGAATCGATGCTCGTCGAGGATCGCCTCCCGGCTCCAGCGTCCTGGCCGGTAGAACTTGACGACGACGTGGCTGCTGTCCTCGAGGCGCACGTCGTGGACGCGGTTCTCGAGACAGGTGAGCGCGGTGGTATGGCCGGTGGGGCGCAGGCCGGCGGCCTCGACCGCGCGCAGCACCCATTCGGGGCCAAGTCGAAAGAAGGAGTCGGTCACTGGCCGAAGCATACCCGAGCGGCGCCGACCTACGCGCCAGGCTCACGCTTCACTCCGACGCAGGTTATATTTGAGGATGCACCACATCGCGCGCAACCCATCGCGCCATCCGATCTTCTTTCCCTCGGAATAGGTGCGACCGCTGTACGAGATTCCGACCTCGTAGACCCGCCAACCGCCTCTCGCCACCTTGGCCACGATCTCCGGCTCGAAGCCGAACCGCTCTTCCTCAATGTGGATCTGCGCGAGCACTTCCCGGCGGAACACCTTGTAACACGTCTCCATGTCGCTGAGGTTCAGGTTCGTGAACACGTTGGAGGCCAACGTCAGGAAGCGATTTCCGAGGTAATGCCAGAAATACAGCACGCGATGGGCGTCGCCGCCCCCGAAGCGCGTCCCGAGCACCATGTCGGCCTTCCCGTCCAGGATGGGCTTGATGAGACGCGGATACTCCTCTGGGTCGTATTCGAGATCAGCGTCCTGGACGATGATTATTCCCCCACTGGCCTTCGCAAAGCCCGTTCGAAGGGCGGCACCCTTGCCCTGGTTTCGGTCGTGGTAGGTAACGACTACGCCCTCTTCCTTGGCAAGGCGGATCAGGATGTCGCGTGTTCCATCGGTCGAGCAGTCGTCGACGAGGATGATCTCCTTGTCGAGATCGACACGACGGACCCGGCTGACGAGCTCCTCGATCGTGGCTCGCTCATTGTAGATCGGAATCACCACGGACAGTCGCATCGTTTCTCCTCCAGATCGCTCTCTTCCGGCAACGTCGGCGCAGGTCGGCGTCGAGACCCGTGCTCCGTCTACGACCGCGAGCTCGGAGGGCTGCCCTCTTCGATCGCATGCGTCGCTTCGGCGCGTGCGGG
>CAYGXT010000599.1:0-2242 GCA_964353695.1 uncultured Myxococcaceae bacterium | reverse complement strand
CGGGATCTGGGCCTCGAAGCTGGCGCGCGAGGCCGGGAGCCCGGTGATTCTCGAGGTCGACACGCCGGCGCCCCGGACGGCAGAGCTGCTGGCGCACGTGGATTTCCCGATCGTCTCGCATACCTTCGCCGAGAGCTTCTTCGGCACGGCAAGCCCCCGCGAGGCCCTGCGCGGCCTCATGAGCTACGGCGCACGGCTGGCGGTCGTGACGCTTGGCGAGGTCGGTGCGCTGGCGCGCCTGGGGCAGCGCGAGATCGAGAGCCCGGCCTACTGCGTCCCCGTGCTCGACACGACCGGTGCCGGCGACGTCTTTCATGCGGCCTTCGTCTGGGCGCTGCTCGAGGGGATGGACGCAGAAGGATGCCTGCGGGCGGCCAATGCTGCGGCCGGCATGAACTGCCGCGCTGTTGGCGCGCAGGGAGGGCTTGCGAGCCGGGCTGAGCTGGAGGCATTCCTTCGCAGGGAAGCGCCAGCGCCCTGGAGGGAGCCCGCCGCATAGCGAGCGCCCCGAGCCCTGAGCTCCTCCGTTTTACGGCTCCTCGACGTCGTCCTCCGGGCCCTCGACCGCATCGGCATCGGTCTCCTCGAAGAGCTCATCAGCCGCCTCGAGGCTTTCGACGTTGATCTCCACATCGTCCCCGAACGGCGCGACCTCAACCTCGTCGTCGTCGAGCAGGGGCATCGGCCGAGGCTGGGCCTTCTTGGGAGACGGAGGCGGCGGGGCGGGGCTCGGCGTCTTGGGCTTCAGCCGCTGGTCCTTGCCGCACTTCGGGCACAGGGGCTCGGGCTTGTTGAGGTCATAGAAGCGCGAGTTGCAGCCGAAGCAGACGTACTTCACGCCGAGCTTCGCCTGGCGGTCTTCGGGCAGCAGCTCGCTGTGCTTCTTGCCCGACTCGGGCTCGACGGTCCGGCGGGGGGCTTTGGGCTTCTTGGGTCGCGTCATGTGCTCGCTCCGCTCGCGATGCAGATCGCATCGCCGGCCTGGGCAACGCGGGTGATCCCGCGCGCGCGAAAATCCTGGGCGCCGTCGTACGACGACTGGTCAATCTCGACGAGGTCATCCCCCGGCGGCAGCGCGACGCCGGCTGCCGCGAGCCAGCGGCGGTAGAGCGCCGAGAGATCGCGCCGCGCCGTGGCAGGGGACTCGCCACCTTCGGCGTTCTTCAAAGGGGAGTACTCATCGCGGCCCGTCTCTACCACGGCCACGCGCGTTGCGCAGCGGAGGCCGTCGAAAATGAAACGCTCGAGCTTCCAGCCGTTCGGTTCTCGGGGCGTAACGGCGCTCCCGGAGTCGTCTACGGTCGGGATCCTCTTGGCCGAGGCGTGGAAGGGCAGCACCTGATCCGCCTGCTTCGCGAGGCGCCGCAGGAAGGCCGTCTCGAACACGTAGATCGAGATCGCTCCAGCCCACAGCACGAACTCTCCGCTCGCATCCCGCGCGTCGCGCTGTGCAGGATCAATCTCGGTGTATTCAACGATGCCGAGCTGGCCCTCGATGCGCGCCACGTGGCCGACCCTCTCCAGCGAAGTGCGCTTGGCGACCACCTTGCACGAGACCTCCGCGCCGGCTTCGGCGTGGTGCCCGAGGTACACCGCCTCGGCGATTCGCACCAGAGGATTGTCGACCTGGTAGCAGAAAAGATCCGTACAGCCGCGCGCTTCGAGGTCGTCGAGGGCGCCGGAGGCCGCCAGGGCGGGGATCATGCCGCCGTGTCCGTCGGGGCTCTCGAAGACGTGATCGGGGCGATCGAGGAGCAGGCCGCCCTCGAAATCCACGGCCGGCATCATGCGCTGGCGGAAGAAGAAGATGTCCTCGGTCGGCAGTCCGAAGAAACCCCGGCTGGCGAAAAACTCCCGCGTCGGCGCATCCGTGGCCTCGCTCGTCATCAGATACCAGGGGATGCGTACCCCGTAGCGGGCCCTCAGGAAGCGGAGCTTCTGGGCCTGGAGCTCGAAGAGGGAGCGACCCGTGACCGGACCGATCGGGAAGGCGCCTTTGGGGCCCTCGAATCCGAGTCGGCTGCCCTGGCCACCGGCCACGACCAGGACGCCCACACGGCCGGAGGCCAGCAGACGCTCTCCGGCCTCGCGGGCCCGGGCCCAGCGGGAAGAGTCGCCGCCACGCTCGGGCAGACGCAGCACGCAGGCCGGCTCGAGCAGCGGCGAAGGACGCCGTGCGCGGTCACGTACGGACTCGACCGCGCACTCCATGGCATCGAGATCGATCGACGCGGCTTGTGCA
>CAYGXT010000598.1:0-2242 GCA_964353695.1 uncultured Myxococcaceae bacterium | reverse complement strand
CTTCGTCTTCCTGTCTGTGCTCACGGCACGCCCCGCCGATGCAAGGCCCGTCCAATGCCGGGGTAGCCTGCATTCCGAAACTACACGTTCCGTTCCGATTTCTGCAATCGCCAGAAAGGGCTCAGGCAGGGGTCAGCGGTGACCCCCGATATCCAGCCTCCCCGTCGAGCACCGAGGCAGCGATCCGATCCTCGAGGGTCCGGCCATCCCACCAGGTCATCTGGAGCTGCTTCGCGCGGCGAAAGTAGAGCTGAATGTCGTACTCGATCGTGAAGCCGTAGCCGCCGAAAACCTGCTCGCACATCGCCGTCACGTCGCGGAAGGTCTGGCACGCGAAGAGCTTCGCCATCGGCGCGAGCCGGTCGATCGGCCTGCCGTTGGCTCGCGCCCAGGCCGCCTCGAAGGCGAGCGTCTTGCCGCCGTCGATCAATGTCGTGGCATCCGCGAGATAATGGGCGATCGCCTGGAAGCCTCCGAGCGGCCTGTCGAACTGAATGCGTTCTTTGGCGTACTCGACGGTGATCTCGAGCGCTCGCTCGGCACCGCCCATCGCCTGCGCGGCGAGCAGGATGATCGCGTCCTGCATCACGGCCTCCCACGTCCTCCAGCCAGACCCAGCGGCGCCGATTCGGGCCGACGCCGGCACGTGAACATCGGAGAACTCGACCCGATACTGCGTGTCGCCGGCGAGGCTGCAACGTTGCCCCATCGAAACACCGCGGGCCTTCGGATCGACGAGGAAGAGATCCACGTCCTGCTCCGTCGCACCAGTGCGCCCGAGCACGAGGAGCCGCGTCGCCGCGCTGGCAAAGAGGACATGGTCCTTCGACCCCGTCAGCCGGAAGTCGCCCCCGTCCGCCTTCGCGACGAGCTGCACCCCGCGCGCCTCAAAGCCGCGACGCGGCTCGAGCCAGGCCGGCGTGAGGATCGCGTCACCGGAAACGATCTGCGGCAGCCAGTCGTTCTGCTGCTCGAGGCTTCCGGCCGCGAGCAGCGCCCCCGCGCCGATCACGCAGCTCGGAAGATGCGGCGAGGGGCTGAGCGCCCTGCCGAGCTCTTCGTACACGACCGCGGCCTCGAGCAGCGTCTGGGCCGCACCTCCGTGCGCCTCAGGGAGCAACATGCCCAGCAAACCGAGCTCCGCGAGCTTCTTCCAGAACGCAACCGGGTAGCCGATCGGGTCGTCTTCCATCGCGCGTACCACGGCAAGCGGCGCGTACTCCGCACACAAGCCACGGACCATGTCGCGAAGCAGCTCCTGCTCGTCGCTAAAGTCGAGATCCATCTGCGTCACTCCTGATTCGCGGTGCCCGCCTGTCGAGCGCTCGCAGATCTCTTGTTGAGGGCTTCGCGTTCAGGGCTTCCATTCGTCGCCCTTACGCGCCCAGGGGTTGTCCTTCTCGGAGGTCGGCACGGCTACGCGCGCCGTACACTCCGTCATCGTCTTCTCGCCGACGCTGAGCCGCAGGGCGAGCTCCACCCATCCGCAGCCCTTCTCGTCCGTCCCGGCCTTCTCGACCCTGCCCTGGAATACCATGCGGGCGTCCGGGAAGACGGAGTCGCGCATCCGGAACTTCATGCGCCCGAGCCTCCCGGTCGGTCCGGTCCAGTCCTCGACGTAACGCTCGAACCAGGCCGCCTGGTTGGGCGTGTTGAGGAAGATGTCCTTCACGCCATTGCGCTGCTGGGCGAAGTCGCGGTCGTGGTGCATGGGGCGCCAGTCGCGCGTCGCGAGCGCCCCGAGGATCACGGTCGTGGCCGTCACGTCGTAAACCAGCTCGGGGATCTCGTCGCCGGCCTCGACGTCCGAGAGCAGGAGATGGCGAGCCTCCGAGACCCTCATTTCGGCTCCTTTACGTAGCCGAAGCCGGTGTAGCTCTCGCGGCCGACGAGCTCTGCGTTCTGGTTCACGTACTCGACCTCGATCACCCAGAAGCGTCCCGTGCCGAGCCGGGTGGTCTTCGGCTCGCTGATGTCGCGCAGGATTTGCCGGGTCGTCAGCTGGTCGCCGGGCCGCACGGACTCATAGAAGATGATCTCGTTGTCCGACATCACCGCCTCCGGCAGACCGAGCGCTTCCTTCAGATCGAAGTGGACCTGGAGCGGCTGCCTCTGCTTCGCGCGGCCGGGCTCCCACCAATGCGGACGGAACCAGACCGAAAGAGCCGTCGGCGGCGCAATCCAGCCACCCACGAGCTCTCGAGCGATCTCTTCGTCCCAGAACAGCGGATTCCCGTTCTCG
>CAYGXT010000597.1:0-2245 GCA_964353695.1 uncultured Myxococcaceae bacterium | reverse complement strand
GGAGCGGCGGCGGCGATTCCTCGATGCGATGGGCCCCGGTGCGGTAGCGCTGCTCTGCGGGGCAAGGCTCGCGACGCGCTCTGCGGACACCCACTATACGTTTCGCCAGGACAGCGACTTCCATTATCTGACGGGCTTCGACCATCCCCATGCGGCGGCCGTGCTACGCACGGACGGCAGCCCGGCCTTCACGCTCTACGTCGAGCCGCGGCAGCCCGAAGCCGAGATCTGGACGGGATTCCGGCCGGGCGTCGAAGGCGCCGTGCGTAACCATGGCGCCGACGCGGCGCATCCGATCGACGATCTGCTCGGGCAGGTGCCGAAGCTGCTGGAGGGAGCGCAGCGCCTGTTCGTCGTGCTCGGCCGCGACCCAGCCCTCGACGCGAAGCTCATCGAGACCATCGACCAGATGCGACTCCGCTCGCGCACCAGCGTCGTGCCTCCCTCCGAGATCGTCGACCCGCGCTCGATTCTGCACGAGATGCGGCTGTTCAAGGAAGCGGCCGAGGTCGAGATCATGCGCCGTGCGGCGGCCATCAGCTGCGCGGCTCATCGCGCCACGGCGCCGGGAGCGCGGGCCGGCCGCTTCGAGTACGAGCTCGAGGCGATGCTCGACTATCACTTTCGTAAACGAGGCGCGTCGGGCCCCGCCTACGGCAGCATCGTCGGTGGCGGCGCCAATGCCACCGTGCTGCATTACGTCGCGAACCGGGCACGGCTGCGCGAGGGCGACCTGGTGCTGATCGACGCGGGCTGTGAGCTCGAGGGCTACGCCTCCGACGTAACGCGCACCTACCCCGTGGGCGGGAGCTTCGAGGGGCCGGGGGGGGCGATCTACCAGGTGGTGCTGGAGGCACAGGAGGCGGCCCTCGCCGTCGCCAAGCCGGGTGCGACCCTCGAAGACGTGCATGACGCTGCGGTACGCAAGCTCACGGAAGGCATGGTCTCGCTGGGCCTGCTCTCGGGTGACGTGGACGGCCTCATCGAGAGCAGCGCCTACAAGCCCTACTACATGCACCGCACCAGCCACTGGCTCGGGCTCGACGTGCACGACGTCGGCGCCTACACACGGGACGGGCACCCACGCGTGCTCGAGCCCGGTATGGTCCTCACGGTAGAGCCGGGCCTGTACGTCAGCGCGTACGACGAGAAGTCCGATCCGAGACTTCACGGCATCGGCGTTCGGATCGAAGACGATGTGCTCGTGACCGAGGACGGGCACGAGAACCTCACCGCGGCGATCGCGAAACGTCCCCGGGACGTCGAGGCGTGGGTCGCCGGAACCTGACGGAGACTGCGCCCATGGCCGACATCGAATCCCTGCTGCGCGAGAAGCGCGTCTTCAAGCCCGAGGCCTCGTTCGCGAAGCAGGCGAACTGGGGCCCGACCAAGGTGGCCGAGATGCGCCGCCTGGCTGCACGCAGCTCCGAGCGCTTCTGGGAGCGCATGGCGAAGGAGCACGTCTCCTGGTTCAAGCCCTGGAAGAAGGCGCTCGACTGGAAGCCGCCTTTTGCGAAGTGGTTCGTCGCTGCCCAGACCAACGTCTCCTACAACTGCATCGATCGCCATCTCGAGGGCGAGAACGCCTGGCGCCGCAACAAGGCCGCCCTGATCTGGGAGGGCGAGCCTGGCGACTCGCGCGTGTTGACATTCGGCGACCTCCACCGCGAGGTCTGCAAGTTCGCGAACGTGCTCAAGGCCCAGGGTGTGAAGAAGGGGGACCGCGTCGCGATCTACCTGCCGATGATCCCCGAGATCGCCATCGCGATGCTCGCCTGCACCCGCATCGGCGCGCCCCATACCGTCGTCTTCGGCGGCTTCTCGGCCGATGCACTGCGCGGCCGCATCCTCGACCTGGGCGCAAAGCTCGTCATTACGGCCGACGGCGGCTGGCGCCGCGGGAAGATCGTCGAGCTCAAAGACGCGGTGGACGAAGCCGTGGCCGGAGCCCCGTGTGTGGAGCGCGTGGTCGTCGTCCGGCGTACGGGTGAGCCCGTGCCCATGAAGACCGGCCGCGACCTCTGGTGGCACGAGCTGATGCAGGAAGCCTCCGTCGACTGCCCGCCCGCGAAACTCGATTCGGAGCACCCGCTCTTCGTGCTCTACACCAGCGGCTCGACCGGCAAGCCCAAGGGCATCCTGCACACCACGGGTGGCTATTTGGTGCACGTCGCCGCGACCTCGCACGCCATCTTCGATCTCAAGGACACAGACACATTCTGGTGTACTGCAGACGTCGGCTGGG
>CAYGXT010000596.1:0-2246 GCA_964353695.1 uncultured Myxococcaceae bacterium | reverse complement strand
ACCTTCCCTGGCCGAGCTGATCGACGGCCAGGAAGGCCTCGTTCTCCCAGGCGATCAGCACGTCGCCGATGCCGCGCTCGACGAAGGTCGTGGTGGAGCCGCGCGCACCGGTGTCTAGTACCGGAGCGTTCTTGTAGATCTTCGAGACGAGCCCCTTCGCCGCTTCCTCGTTGCCACCGGACTGTTTCAGGCCGTACGCCCAGGCCGCAAGGAAGTTCCAGCGCGCACCGCCCGAGGTCTTGGGGTTCGGGGTGATGACGGAAACTCCATCGCGGGCGAGATCGCTCCAGTCCTGGATGCCCTTCGGATTTCCCTTCTTCACCAGGAAGACGATCGTCGAGGTGTAGGGTGAGCTGTTGTGAGGAAGGCGCGACTGCCAGCTCTTCGGGATCAGAGCTCCCTTCTCGTAGAGCTGATTCACATCGCCCGAGAGCGCGAGAGTGACGACGTCGGCCTCGAGACCGTCGATTACGGCCCGGGCCTGCTTGCCCGAGCCGCCGTGGGATTGATCGATCTTCAGCTTCTCGCCCGTCTTCGCCTCCCACTGCTTCGCGAAGAATTCGTTGTAGTCCTGGTAGAGCTCTCGCGTCGGGTCGTAGGAGACGTTCAGGATCTCCGTTTCGGCGCGAGCCAGCGCCGTCGGCACGAGGCTCAGCCCGAGGGCCAGCACTAGCCCTCCTGCGAGGTGTGCAAGACGATTGCATCCAATGCGGGTCATTCGGTCTCCTTCTTCAGTACGAGACCTGCATTCTCGAGAGGATCACGCCCTCGGGGATGCGGTCCTTATTGCGCGCTTCGCCGCCGTTGAACCAGGTGCGCTCGTAGTTGAGCTGCAGCTTGATCCAGCGGTTCAGGTACCAGTTGAGTCCGAGCGTATAGGCCTGCGCCCGCTTGGCGGAGAGGCTCGGGCTGGCGAAGACCGGGAAGACGCCGTCGTTGACCTGCCAGCCGGTGTACCGGGCAGCCACCTCGAAGGCACCGAGGTGCGAAAGATCGGGCGTGAGGCTCGAGCGCGGAACGACACCCTTATAGGACGCGTTCTCGCCGGTGAGGACCCAGCTGGCGCCGATCTGCCATGCCTCTACCTGAGCGCCAGCGCGACGCGTGCCGCGCCCGACTTCGAAGTCGCTGCGCGCGTACTCTCCCATCATCCCGAACGGGCCCCAGTAGTAGTAGCCCTGCGGGGTGATGCGCCAGTGATCCCGGACGGAGACGACAGCCGGCGTATTGCCCTGCGCACCGAGGAACTGAAAGAATGTCTGGTTCCCGGACGTCTTGTACTGCGTCAGGCGCGGGAACTCGTTTCCCCACGTCCCGCCGACGCCGACGCCGAGCCCTTGCAGGAACTCCCATGGACTTTCCTGGAACGGATGCGCGAAGACACGGGCATCGACGCTCTTGCCGTCATTCGTGTCCACATCGAGGTTCGAGCCGTTGTCCTGCACGCCGTTGAAGGCGCCGACCTGGTAGGTGACGAGACCCTTCCAAGGATCCCCCTGCAGCTGGAAGCCGACGTCGCGGCTCGGAGCGAGCTGCGTTGGGAACGCCCGCTCGACGAACATCAGCGCCGTGGCCGACTGCAGGCGCTCGAGGCTCACCGGCGGCTTGAACTTCCCACCCCAGATTTGGGCGAAGTCCCAGTAGTTGAGCGTGGCGTAGGCGTCCATGAGGGAGGGCGTGCCACGGCCGAAGTCGGGCATGATGCGGAAGCCCACGTACTCGCCGAGCGTGCCCTCGATGATCGGGCGGACGCGTCGCATGTCGAACGTGTCGACGCCCTCTGTCTGTTCCCCTTCCTCGAAGAAGCGTCCATCGGTCTGGACGTAGCCCCGGAGCTTCACCTGGAACTTCTTGTCCTGGGATTGCAGGAAGAAGCCGTCGGGCCCCGCTCCGGCCACTGCAGCGGTCTTCGACTTCGAGTCGTCCGCCTCCTGCTTCACCTCGAGCTGGCGCTTGAGGAGCGAAAGCTCCTGCTCCAGGGCTTGCACCCGCTCCGCCAACTCCGCGTCCGTCGCCCGGGCGGGAGCGGCCCCGCCGCTCGCCAGCGAGGTGGCCACCAGCAGCGCCCCTGCCGCGTGCCATCTGCCGTATCGCATCACGCCTCCGCCCTCCCATGCGCCTCAAAGCGGGGCGCGGGGAGGCGGAAAAGCAAAGGGCGTGCCGTAGGCGAAACGCCCGCTGTTTCGATTTCGACACCGATTTCCGATATTTCCGTCTTATATAACTGAAATATCGATGACTAGCTT
>CAYGXT010000595.1:0-2250 GCA_964353695.1 uncultured Myxococcaceae bacterium | reverse complement strand
TCCGGCGGTGTCTATACCTTTCGGGGCGGTTTGGCCCAAAGTTGCGACCGATCGGCAGGCTTTTCGGAGGGGGAGCTGGGGCCAAAGTGCTCGCCGGAACCTCGGAAGAGGCTCGTTCGTGAGCGCGCCCCTCAGATCACGAAGCGATGGAGCAGCCCGGCCAGCAATGCCACCAGCCCCAATGGGACGCCGAAGGCAAACGCCCGATAGATCCGGCGCGACTGCACGTCGAGCCCGGCAGCGTCGTTGCTGTCGGCTGCGGACTTGCGACGCACCACCGGCAGCACACACCACAGGTTCACGGCAATGGCGACGCTGCCGACGATCACCATCAGCGCATAGGCACCGTGCAGGAGCTCCAGCCTCAGCATCACGGCGCCGCTCAGAGCCACCAGCGTGAAGGTGGGAACCTCCACCAGCATGTCGATCCAGAAATGCATGCGCGCGACGGCAGCGCCCAGAGCCGGATCGCGATGCGCTAACGCTTCGAGAATGGCCTCGATGGTCACGCAGCCCATCCAGACACCGAGCGCGAAGACATGTACGAGCTGCCAGCCGGTCATGGGCATCCCCGGTAAGCGACGAGATCAGCATAGCGCCGCGCCGAGAGCCCTCGTTTTGACGATCCCTTGCTTCCATCGCCACATCCGCGTCGTACACGCCACTTAAGCTGAGCAGGGCCGACGCATCCAGGCCCGGAGGAGCCTCCTTGCGCCAGCGCGTTTCGGCCTGGGTCCTCGCACTCGCCCTGCTGGCTCCGGCATCCGCGCTCGCCACGGTGATCGACATCTTGGGTACTGCCGGCACGCCGGGCATCTGGCCCGGGTATGGCAGCCCCGCCCTCGACGGAACCGACGGCGGTCCCGGCGGAGCCGCGATCGCGGACGCCAGCGCCTCGGGCAGCTCGAACTCCGCCGCGGCCTCGGGCGGATCAGGCGGAAGTGGCGGAGACGGCGGCTGGGCGAACACGCTCGGCGTTGCCGGCGGAAACGGAGGCGACGGAGGAAGAGGCGGTGATGCGACGGCGAGCGCGAGCACCAGCGAGGCCTCTGCCGCCACGGCCTCCGCGACGGGAGGTCGAGGAGGCCAGGGAGGGAACAGTGGCTTCGGGCTCGGCCTTCCCAATGGATTGGTTGGCCGCCCCGGCGACGGAGGAAGCGCCCAGGCGAGCGCGTCGGCCACGAGCGGCGGCAGCGAGGCATTGAAGGTCGAGGCCTGGGCAGCGGGCGGAGAGGGGCGGATCGCCGGAGCTGGCAGTCTCGGAAAGGTCGTCGGGGTCTCGACCGGCGGCGGTGCCGTCGATGTGACCGGACGGGCCTCGGGAGGCTGGGGAGTCCTTCAGGGCGGCGACGTCGAGGTCGTCGATGCCGTCGAGGGCTCGACCTCCGGATCGCTCTCCCTGCTGCAGTCTGCACGGGGCGGATCCGCCGGTGGCGAGGACCTGACGGCGGGGATCGCCGGCCGGGCGCTGAGCAGCCTCACGCAGGTGGCGCACGCGTCCGCGCTTCGGCTCGAGAGCGCGGCGTCGGGGGGCAGCGGTGGCGTTGCTCGTGCGGCGGGCGGCGCGGCGTCGGCGCTCGGAGATGGCACGAACGATGCCGGAAACGTCGCTCTCATCGTCTCTGCGCTCGGCGGACGCGGCGGCTACGGCGACTACTACACACCGCTCGGCGTAGGAGGCGACGGTGGCGATGCCACCGTCCACGCTGCCGGTCGAACCACCGGTGATGGCCATTCCGTGACGATCGGAAGCCCGCTCTACTCCCGGACGCAAGCCCAGGGCGGCGAAGGCGGCTCGGGCAACACGGACGGAGGCAACGGAGGAAGCGCGACGACCGACGCCGTCGGAGAGGCGGAGGCCGACGGAGCGGTCGGAATCGTCGTCTACGCGAATGGTGGCTATGGCGGCAGCACCGCCTCGTTCGCGAGCAATGGTGGCAATGGCGGCACGGGCGGCGTCGCGCGCTCATCCGCGACCGGCCGCAACGCCGGCGCGACGAGCGTCTCGGTAGAGAGCATTGCCTACGGTGGCATCGGCGGAAGCGGATCTGGCACCGGACACGGCGGCGGTGCGGGCGGCATCGCGGTCGCGAGCGCGACGGGGATTTCGACCGGCGGTGGCGACGTCTCGGCTCGCGCGATCCAGACGAATGGCTACTCGGGAGACGGCCTCGCGCTCGCGGACGGCGCACGCGGCACGGACGCCACGATGTTCGATGCGGTCTCGGGCTCGACGTCTGGCCATCTCAC
>CAYGXT010000594.1:0-2266 GCA_964353695.1 uncultured Myxococcaceae bacterium | reverse complement strand
CACGTCGGTGGATGGTCTCTTCCCAGCCAGGTAGCCGGCTCCGATCACGCCGTCGGGCACGACCTCGGTGAAGCCGCTGCAGGCGGCCGGGGGAACCTGGCCTGGTGCGAACATGCAGGTGGTGATCGACGCGAAGTCCGCCTGCGTGAACCGAGGCATGGAGAGTACGTCCATGTCGGCGCCGAAGATCACCTCAGGCAGCGCCTCCGCGGCGTTCGAAGCTGACGCAATGACCAGAAGAGCTGCGAGGCGGCTCCGCAACCGCGCTCTCGAGCTCAAACGCCGTGAAGCGACGCTCATGCCGCTCCGAGGTGCTTCCGACCGAGTCTACCGAGAGCGGCCAGGCCGAAGGCAGCGAGCAGCGCCGTTCCCGGCTCGGGGATCTCCGCGCCCGAGATGACCAGGCGTGTCTTTTGGATCTCCAGCCCGAACACGAAAGGCCGCGTCGCTTCGGGGATCGTGAGAGAGCCGAAGTAGCTGCTCTTATAGACGTCGCCCACGACGCCCGACAAGACCACGAGATCGGGGTAGCCCTCGAGGCGACTGTCGTAGAGCGTTTGGTGCGTCGTGAGATTTTCGAGCATGAACACGAAGAGACTTCCCTCAAGCCCGTCTTGCCCGAGGACGGAGCCGACTTGGATGAGCTCGGTTTCCAGATGCAGCACGAGCGGAAGCGTCTCTTCTGGACGCTTCTTCACGGTGAACGTGATCTGCCCAGTGACGTCCGAGAGAGCGCTTCCCGTCAGCGGCGCGTCGGCGCGTGAGCGCACGTTCGTCTGGGCAAGCGTGGTGAGCTGGAGGCCGCCCGCCACCAGGATCGACTGCCCGAATGCGACCGAAGACGCCACATTGCCGGACCCATCCGCTTCCACGGCATCGGCGATGCCTGTCGCTACGCGGGACGCCGACTTCCCCCCCGTCTCGGAATCGGACCCGCCCATTGCCAGGACGTTTACCGACACGCTTGAGCTGAGGACATCGAGGGTGTACGCACCGGCATTGCCCGAGACACCAACGGCGCAGACGGCAAGGAGCGCACAACGAAAGAAACTACTATGGCTGGCCATTTGCCTGCCTCCTCTAGATGTTGTGGTCGCTCGCCCCTATTTGTGTCAAAAGACTTCGCATTACGGCGGAGAAATCGCGATGCCTGCCTGGCCGCCGGAAAGACTGAAGCCGTTGCTGACGCCGACGCTCAGGCCGGACGAGTTGGTGATGGTGGTCGTGTTGATGTTGACGGAGAGATTCACCGAGACAGTGACCGTGTTGTAGTCGCCGTTGAATTGAGTGACGTTGACGATGCCCTGGGAGTTTCCGAAGGCGTCGCTCGCCACCGTCGAGGAGACGGAGCCCGAGAGGCTGCCGTTGTTGACCCCTCCCGGGAAGCTGTTGAACTCGAACCCACGGCCTGAATACGCCTCGAGCGCTTCGTCCGCTATCGGCGAACCGGGAACACGCCCGGCAAAGGGGTCCTCGACATCGTCGGCCGTTGCCACGGCGGCCGAGCCCAGGCCCCAGCAAAGAGCCCCGATCAAAAAGATTGTACGCATGACTGCCACTCCTGATGCAACTACTCTGCCTATGTTCGCTCGGCCTTCGCGACTCCCGTCGCATCATGGTTCAGAACTCTACCCTCGACCCGAGGAACGTCGGAAAGACCGACTCGAGCCCGGTGATCCTCGGGCTCACGAATTCGAACGTGGAGATGCGGTAGGACGACGAATTCGTGAATTTGGTGAGCGGAATTTCTCTCAACCGCACGGTTCGCATCGCCTGCACCGTCCCCTGGCCGAGCGGCTCATCCGCCTTGACGGACAGGTTGTCCTGAGCCGGCGGCGCCTGCTGCCCGCTTCGAAGCACGAAGGCGAGCAGTACGCCGGAGTAGATCTTCTCGAAGGCAGGCAGCCGGTAGGTGGTGTTCCCGAACGCGGGATCCGCGACGTAGACCCTCCCGTTCTGCGTGCCGCGAACCACCACGAAGTGCGGATAGCCCTTGATCACCACCTGGGTTATGGCCGGGATCTGAAGCCGGTAGAGATCCTTCGCCTCGACCGCGAATCCCCCGGCTGCTAGACCGCCCTGTTCGGCCACGCGCTTGATGTTTGCCAGCGTAAACCCGGCGTTTCGCGTCTGTTGCTGCGCCTGGGCCGGCTTGCCGTGCGTGGCGTCGGTCCAGAGAGCGTCCGCGATCTCCTGCTCGGTCGCGGGAAAATCGAAGTGGTAGGCGAGGATGGTCGCCAGTGCTGCGGCACCACAGCCAATTTCG
>CAYGXT010000593.1:0-2269 GCA_964353695.1 uncultured Myxococcaceae bacterium | reverse complement strand
TCGATGGCCAGATCGTTGGAGAAGAGCGCGGCCAGGGGATTGAGCATGAGGTCGATCCTTCGTTCGAGGAGGAGGCCCAGTGTTCCCCGCGCCTCCAAAAAGCGCAGGACTGCCTCTCTCATCGGCAATGGAGCGCAGAAGTTGAAGGGAACTCCCGGACCCGGCAACGGATCCGGAGAGAAGGGGAAATCCCTAGCAGCCCCCAGGAGTTTCCCCGATCCCGGCCGGGCTCAGCGCCTCTCGCCCGCAGCCTTCAGCGCGCACCGGAATGGCTTTCGTTCATGCCGTACTTCGGGAAGGGCCCCCAGAAGCCGTGCTCGTGCAGGCCGTAGCCGACATTGCCATCGCTCTTCTCGAAGCGGGCCACGTGATCCACCACGCCGTACTGCCCGAGGCCGGCGATCTCGGCAACGTCTCGAACCAGCCCCTGCACCACGAGTTCGCCCTGGTACATGCCGTGGCGCCAATCGGCCTCCATGCCGTAGCCCGTTCCCACCGCAATGTACGCGGTCAACAGGGGCGTGGCTCTCACGCTGAAGCCGCCGCCCGGCGCCTGCGGGAAGTGCAGCACCGAGCGCTCGATCATGCGTTTTCCGGGCGTGAGCACGTGTTCGTACTCGGGTCGGCCGAGCCACTCCGGCAGGCGCGCGGGGTCGTTCCAGATACGCACCGCCTCCTCGATCGCCCGCTCCCCGCTGGGAGTCTCGTTCAGGATGTAGAGCACAGTGTGGTCTGCGAACTGCATCGGCGAGTAGTTCCACATGCCCGCGATCTGGCCCTCGCCCTGCCGGATGCCGGGATGCTCCTGTTCCCCGACGGGCCGGATCCCCCAGGAGCGGTCGCGGGTGCCCCACCAGCGATCGGGCGTCACCTGGAAGCTCTCACCCTCCACCTCGAGCGAGCCCGTCCAGGTTCCGGTTTGCGCGAATCGCTGCGTGTCGAAGACGACCCGGCCATATTTGCGCGAAGCCTGCCGCGGCTCGAGAAATGCCGGGATGGCCCCCTGCCACCTGAGATCGCAGGCGATGCTGTGCTCGCTGGGCTCGAGTACGAACCGCAGACGCTTCAAACCTTCGAGGACCTCCACCCGAAAGGGACCAACGCTGGTGTCCATGCGGTCCCCGAGCACCCGTGAGGAGCGCACGACGTGATGCTTCCCCTTGAATGTCACGCAGGCGAAGGCGTCCTGAACGGCAAGGTTCGGATACTGGCCGAGCCCCATCACCATGAACAGCGTCTCATCGCAAGCATGCAGGTTGAAGTAGTAGCGGTCGTAGAAGTTGCGATCGCTGGTTCCAACGTGCCGGATCACCTCGGTGATCTGGTGGAGCGGAGAGTCGTCCATCGAAGAGAGCATGAAGCCTCCCGCTGGCTAGATCGCGGCGCGGGCCCGGTGCTCGCGGGCGACCATGTCCGCGACGCGAACGCCAGAGTCTGCCGCCTGGTGGGTGCCGCAGCCGTAGCCGCCGGCATCGCAGCCCACGAGGTAGAGACCGCGAACCGGGGTGCGGGCGTCGGGCTTGTGCCGGCCACACTGTCCCACAATCTGCGCGAGCCCAACGCACTCGCCGCCCTGGCCGGGCACCGCGCGGTCGCGCGTCAGGGAGGAGACGTCGGCTCCGAGGTAACGGTCGACCGACTCGATGCAGCCCTCGATGCCCGGCCACAGGCGCCGCACGTTCGCATCGAGGTGGGCGAGAAGCGCGTCCCCATGGGCGAAGTCCGGGTCGGGCGTGCAGATCGTCCCGATCAGCACGCACTGCTTGCCCGCGGGCGCAAGGCTCGGGTCGTACACGGACGGCACGATGCCGAACACGAGCAGGTCCTCCGGGAACTTGCCCGCCTTGATCTCCGCGAGCCGCGCGGCATGCAGGTAGTTGTCGTCGGAGAATGCGATGTACATGGCGTGCTCGAAAAATGGTCGGTCGAGGAAATACCGCAGCCCGATGATCGCCCACGACGGAACGAGGCCGCGGACGCGAGAGAGATAATCGCGGCCGAAGTGCTCCTCGCCCGCGAGCCGCAGAACTGTGGGCTGGATGCCGGCGTTGCTCACCACGATCGGCGCCTCGAAGACCCCCTGGTCGGTCACGACCCCGGTCACGGCTCCGTCGGAGACGCTGATGCGCTCGACGCGCGTACGCAGCAGCACGCGCCCACCGAAGCGCTCGACGGCCTGGCAGAACACCTCCGCCATGCGTCCGAAGCCGCCCGCGTGATAGCGGCCTGCGCCTCCGCGTGTACGCCCAGCATGGGCGCTGACTAGGAA
>CAYGXT010000592.1:0-2270 GCA_964353695.1 uncultured Myxococcaceae bacterium | reverse complement strand
CCGCCGAGGGGATGCGGCCGAGGAGCGCCGACACCTCGGAGCCCGCCTGTGTAAAACGGAAGATGTTGTCGATGAACAGGAGGACGTCCTTGCCCTCGGCGTCGCGGAAGTATTCCGCCACGGTGAGCGCCGAGAGCCCGACCCGGGCGCGCGCCCCCGGCGGCTCGTTCATCTGGCCGAATACGAGCGCTGCCTTGTCGAGCACCGTGGTGCCATCCGAGAGCTTGGCATCGGCCATCTCGTGCCAGAGGTCGTTGCCTTCGCGGGTGCGCTCGCCCACGCCGCCGAACACCGAATAGCCACCGTGCTGCTTGGCGATGTTGTTGATGAGCTCCAGGATGACGACGGTCTTGCCGACGCCGGCCCCGCCGAAGAGACCGACCTTGCCGCCCTTCGGGTAGGGCGCGATCAAGTCCACGACCTTGATGCCGGTCTCGAAGGCCTCGGACGTCGAGGCCTGATCCACGAATGCCGGCGGCGGCCGATGAATCGGGGACATGATTTCGGCGCCGATCGGGCCACGCTCGTCCACCGGCTCGCCGATCACGTTCATGATGCGGCCCAGAGTCCGGGGGCCCACGGGCACGAGGATCTGAGCGCCGGTATTCGTCACGGACTGGCCTCGGCGCAGCCCATCCGTCGTGTCCATCGCGATGCAGCGAACGGTGTTCTCGCCCAGATGCAGCGCCACTTCGACCACGAGGTTGTCCTCGCGAGCATCGATCGCCTGGTTCGTGGTGCGGAGCGCCGTGTAGATCTCGGGCAGATTGCCCGGGGGAAACTCCACGTCCACCACCGGTCCCATCACCTGAAGGATCTTGCCCTGTACCGTCGCCATCACTTCTCCTAATCGTTCTGTAGGCGCGGCCGTCTCGCGGCCGACTAGAGCGCTTCGGCTCCCGAGATGATCTCGACGAGCTCGCGCGTGATCGCCGCCTGGCGCACGCGGTTATATTTGAGCGTGAGGCTCCCAATCATCTCTTCGGTGTTGCGCGTCGCCGACTCCATGGCGGTCATACGGGCGGCGTGCTCCCCGGCCTGATTTTCGAGCAACGCCCGGAAGATTTCGACCTCGAGGGCCTTCGGCACCAGCGCTCCGAGCAGCGTCGCGGCATCGGGCTCGATCTCGAACGGAAGATTCTCGGAGATCGGCTCGTCCGACGCCGCCTTGAAGGGCAGGAGTGTCAAAGCACTCGGCTGCTGGTTCATCGTCGAGACGAACTCGCTGTACACCAGCACTACCTCGTCGCTCTCGCCGGTCGTGAAACGCTCCGCGAGATGACGCGCGAGGCGCGCGGCCTGGTCATAAGTCACCGTTCCGAGCCCGGCATAGACCTGATCGATCTGGCCCGGGCGACGCCGGCGAAAGAACTCCGCGGCCTTTCGGCCAACCAGCGTGAGTGACACGCTCCGGGGGCCCAGGACCTGCTCGCGCTCCTCGAGTACCCGCGAGGCCAGCTTCAGCACGTTGGCGTTGAAGGCTCCCGCGAGCCCGCGATCCGAGGTGATGGCCACGAGGTCTAGCTTCCGCACCGGCTCGCGCGCCACGAGAAGCGGATGCCCCACATTTTGCTGCCCACGCGCAATCTCCATCAGCGTGCTGCGCATGCGCTCCGCGTAGGGACGCGCCGAGAGAATCGCGCTCTGCGCGCGCCGCAGCTTGGCGGCCGCCACCATCCGCATGGCGCGCGTGATCTGCTGCGTCTTCTTGACGCTCACGATCCGTCGTCTGATGTCCCTAAGACTCGCCATCCTAGGCCGCCGCGCTCTCCGCGCTGCGACCCTTGGCTGCGGTCGGCTGGAACACCTTCGCGAACTCGTCGAGTGCAACTTCGAGCTTCGCCTTGACGTCGCCCTCGAGTCGGCCGGACTCCTTCACCCCGGTCACGACGTCGGCATGGCGCATCGCCATGTACTCGAGCAGCTCCCGCTCGTAGCGACCGATGTCCGAGACCTCGTACACCCGTACCCACGAGGGACGCTTCTCCTGCGGCGTTGCCGAGTAGATCGCGATCACCTGTTGCTCCATCGACATGGGCGAGTATTGCGGCTGCTTCAGCATCTCGGTCAGACGCTCGCCGTTCGCAAGCTGCTCCTGGGTCGCCTTGTCGAGGTCACTGCCGAACTGCGCGAAGGCCGCCATCTCACGGTACTGCGCGAGGTTCAGCTTCAGCGTGCCGGCGACCGACTTCATGGCCTTCGTCTGCGCTGCGCCGCCCACGCGCGACACCGAGATGCCCACGTTGATGGCCGGGCGCACGCCGGAGTTG
>CAYGXT010000591.1:0-2271 GCA_964353695.1 uncultured Myxococcaceae bacterium | reverse complement strand
GCGGCGTGCTGCGCGCTCCGCTTGCCTCAGGTCGGGTCGCCGCCGCGACGCAGCATCGCCTCGAGCAGCTCTTTCGTGGCGGGCCACTCGGCGTCGGTGATGCTGAACATCACGGTGTCGCGCACGAAGCCGTCCCCGAGCGTCATGTGTCGGCGCAGCACGCCTTCGCGCACGGCGCCGATGCGCGCGATCGCACGCTGCGAGCGCTCGTTCCGCACGTCGGTCTTCAGCTGCACGCGCACGGCGCCGAGAGCTTCGAAGGCGTGCCGCAGCAGCAGGTACTTGCACTCGGTGTTGATGCCGGTGCGCTGCACGGCCGGGCCGAGCCAGGTGGAGCCGATCTCGAGAGCACGGTCGGCGCGGCGCAGATCGATGTACCGCGTCGAGCCCACCGCCGCGCCATCGGGAAGCCGGACGATGGCGAAGGCGATCTCCCGGCCCTCGCGCACCGCGGCGTTCGCCGTGTCGATCCAGCGGCGCACGTCGTCCAGCGTCTCGAAGGGTTCTCCCGGCCGGAAGCGCCAGACGGAAGCATCACGTCCGGCCTCGAGCAAATCTTTCGCATGCCGCAGCTCGAGGGGCTCGAGGCGTACGCCCATGCCTTCGAGGCTCACGGGCTGCGGATCGAAACGAGGGGTCGCGAGCGCAGGGACCGCGGCGACACCTGCTGCCTGAGCCTTCGCGGCCACGCGCGACAGAAAGCGCTCCGCGACGACCACGAAGCGCTCGTGCATGCCCTCGGTGATGAGATCGGCGCCGTCGTGGGCCGAGACGCGGAAGCTGAGCTTCCGGCCATCGACGGCGACGAGCTCGGCCTTCACGGTCACGATCATGCCCGGCGGCGTCGCAGCGGCGTGGCTCAGATCGACGTGCGTTCCGACGGTCTGCTCGCGTGGCCAGTCGAGGTGTGGATTCACGACGCGCAGACATGCCCACTCGACGAGGCCGACCAGGAAGCCCGTGGCAAAGACGCGCGGCATCGCCTGGAACTCCGGCGCCTCCGGATAGAGGTGCGGCACGGTCTTCGTGTCGGACACACGGAATGCAAGCTCGCCGCGCAGGCCGGGCACGAGGGAATCCTTCACGGGCCAGATCTCCGAGAGCGCTACGCGCCCGAAACTGGTTCGGCCTTCGGCTTGCGGCGGATCGGCTTGCGATCACTCGCGCTCTGCGCCAGATGCTCCGCCGCTGCCTGCAGCTCAGCGAATGAATAGCGGATCTGGTCCGCCAGTACGGGCAGATCGGGAAGCGCGTCCCAGTCGGCGTTGAGGCCCCAGTAGAGCCCCCCGTCGTAGCTGAACAGCGCCACGTTGAGCGCCTGCCCGGGCGTCAACGGCGCTACGGGATACGACGCACGCATGCGGCTGCCCAGCAGATAGAGCGGGATCTGCGGGCCGGGCACGTTGGTGACGACCAGGGTGTAGGGTCGCGAGCGCACGGTCATGCGCACGGCCTGCACCAGCACGTTCGGCACCGTCCACTCGGCCACGGCCGTGAGCACACGTCCACCGAGGGCTTGCTTCGACTCCTTGAGCTCGCCCATGGTCTTGCGCACGGCGGCGAGACGCTCCTCGGGCTCGGCGAGATTGATCGGAAGGTGCGCCACCATCTGTGTGATCTGGTTCCCGAGGGTGCCGCTTCCCTGCTTCGCCCGAACGCTCACGGGCACCATGGCGCGCACCTCGAGGTGATCGACATCGAGACCCCGCTTCGAGAGGAAGCCGCGCAACGCGCCTGCGACGGTCGCCAGCACCACGTCGTTGAGCGTACCGCCGAGGAGATCCTTCACGCGCTTGTAGTCGCCTACGCTGTGCTCGATCATTTCGAAGCAGCGGTGCGGGCCGAGTTGGCGGTTGAGCGGCGTCTTCGATGCCGAGTGGAACGACGGCGAGAACACCTCCGCCAGGCCGATCGCCGCCTCCCGGATCGCGTGTGTCGCCTGTCCGGGGTCGGCCCAGGCCTGCTGCAGCGCCTGCCAGGCGTCGAGTGGCTGAACGGCGCGGTGAAAAAGAGCGTCGGTCACCAGTCGCCCGGCACTCGGCTCCGGCCGCGGCCGCCACGCCGGCGGAGCGACCGGCGTCACGTTCTCCGCGGGATCGAGCAGCACGGAGATCAGCTCTGCGGCCGCCACGCCGTCGATCATGCAGTGGTGCGTCTTGGTGATGAGCGCGAGCCGGTCGTTCTCCAGACCCTCGACGAACCACATCTCCCACAGCGGCTTCCCACGATCGAGCTGCTGGGACATGATCCTGCCCACCAGCGCCTTCAGCA
>CAYGXT010000590.1:0-2280 GCA_964353695.1 uncultured Myxococcaceae bacterium | reverse complement strand
AGCAGCTCGAGGGTAGGCACGTTCCACATTGCGCTCGCGGCCGCCATCACGGCCTGCGCAGCCGAGCCGCCGGACGAGGAGGCGTATTGCGGAAACAGCGGGAGCACGACGATGCGGGAGAGGTCGCACGCTACGAGGCGGGCGAGGGCCTCGGGGATCGAGGGTTTGCCGTAGCGCATCGCGAGCTCGACGACGAAGTCGCTGCCGAGCGTCCTGGCCAATGCCTCTTGCAGCGCGCGGCTGTGGACCAGCAGAGGCGAGCCCTCGGGGCCCCAGATCTTCGCGTAGGCCTGCGCCGAGCGGCGCGGACGAAACGGCAAGATCACGGCATGGAGCAGCAGCCAGCGCGATAACGCCGGCATGTCGAGGACGCGCGGATCGGAGAGAAACTCCGCCAGGTAGCGGCGCACGGCGCCCGTCTCCGGCGCAGCCGGGGTCCCGAGGTTCAAGAGCAGGATGCCTTTGCGGCGCGACTGGCTCACGCCGCGAGCATGGCACAGCGGCTCAGCAAGGGCGCGTAGCGCCCGCGCAGCGAGGCCACAGGCCGAGCGGAGTCAGCTAAAGGGGCACGCCGAGGGCCGCGAGCTCCGCGCGGAGAGCGTCCACGTCGAGCTCCTGCGCGGCCTGGTCCTTGCGCGCGAGAAGGCTTGCGGCCACCGCCACGGCCTGACCGCCCAGCATGCAGGGCCCGATCACGCGGGCCGAGGCGAAGCCGCCGCCTTCGGCCGAGAGACAGCGACCCGCGACGAGAAGGTTCGAGAAGCCGCGGGCTACGAAAGCGCGAAACGGGAGCGTGTACCAGGTGCCGGCTTCGAGAAACTTCCACTCGGTCTCTCCGCCGGCCCGATGGCGCTCTACGGGCCAGGCCGCGCGTCCGATGCCGTCCTCGAACTTTCGGGCGCCGAGCACGTCCTCCTGCGTGAGCCGGTACTCGCCCTCTACGGTTCGCGTCTCGCGCACCCCGAGACGCATGGCGGTCTCGGAGACGAAGGCCTCCTCGAAGCCGGGCATGCGACGCTTCAAGAAGTCGGCCAGGCGCATGGCCTGCGTGCGACCCTCGAGCTCGCCGTAGGTGATCTCGTCGCCGTCGCTGGCATCCACAGGCCTGCCTTCCAGCGACACGCGCGAGAGAGCCACCAATACCTCCCCCGGCCGCCCCGTCGGGATGAGGTTGCCGCCGCGTCGCGGAAGGCCCTCCTGCACGAAGCCCTGCTCCACCAGCGAAGCGAAGACGCCGAGCTTCGGCAGGGCGACCTCGAGCTTCACGTTCTGCATCGTGAACATCATCGACGGATACTGGAGCTCGGCTCCCCGCAGCGTCGTCGCGCCGGCCTGCCTCGCCAGCTCGGCATCGCCCGTCGCATCCACGAAGACGCGCGCGCGCAGCGCCACGCGGCCCGCGCGGGTGTGGACCAGCACACCCTCTACGCGGCCATCACGCGAGAGCGTGTGGGTGAGCTTCGCATGCAGGCGCAGCCGGAGCTTCGGCTCCCGGCGCACCAGCTCCTCGAGCAGCAGCTTGACGCCAAGAGGCTGGTAGGGGAGCACCGCCGTCGTCTTGAAGGGGATCGGCCCGTAGGCCTGCCCGCGTGCCTTCAATGTGTTCGCAATCTCGAGCGGGAGGCCGCCCACCAGCGGCGCGAGGCTGCCGTCCGACTCGCTCATGTAGAAGCCGCAGAAGGTTCCGACCGCGCCCCCCGTGCTCATGCCGCCGAGGAAGGGCATCTCCTCGATCAGCGCCGTGCGTAGACCGAGGCGCGCGCCGGCGAGGGCGGCAGCGCAGCCGGCAGAGCCGCCGCCCGCGACGAGGAGATCGAACTCCTCCGCGATCTCGTGCTCCTCGGCCGGAACGCGCAGGGCGGGCCCGCTCATGGCGCCGAGCGGTGATAGCCGCCCATCCAGAACGAGAGCCCGAGATACAGCGCCGGGAAGGCCAGCGAGAGCTCGACCAGCCGCAGGCGCCCGGAGACCTCTGGAGCCATGCAGCCACCCACCATCGCCGCGAGCCAGAGGCATGCCGCCACCACCAGCGTTCGGCGGAGCCGGAACATCTTGCTGAGGTAGAGATATTTGAGAGGCACGAAGACCAGCGCGGAGAAGAGGACGATGATGGCCGTGCCGAGCCACGGCGAAATCTGCAGCAGCCAGAGGTAGAGGGCGATGACATTCCAATAGGAAGGGAAGCCGAGGAAGAAGTCGTCGTCGGTCTTGGCATCTTCCTGCGAGAAGCCGTAGGCGCTCGCGAGCACCGGCAGCGCGGCCCAATGCCAAGAGGTCAGG
>CAYGXT010000589.1:0-2281 GCA_964353695.1 uncultured Myxococcaceae bacterium | reverse complement strand
GACGTCGTCCTGATCGGTGAGATGCGCGACCTCGAGACCATCGAGGCTGCGCTGGTGGTCGCCGAGACCGGTCACCTGGCCTTCGCGACGCTGCACACGAACTCCTGCGTGCAGACCATCAACCGGATCGTGGACGTGTTTCCGCCGTATCAGCAGTCGCAAGTCCGTGCGCAGCTCTCCTTCGTGCTGGAGGGTGTGATGTGCCAGACGCTGATACCGCGGAGCAATGGCACGGGCCGCGTGATGGCGATCGAGGTGATGATTCCGAACCCGGCCATCCGAAACCTGATCCGCGAGGACAAGGTGCATCAAATCTACTCGCAGATGCAGATCGGGCAGGACAAGTTCGGGATGCAGACCATGAATCAGTCGCTGGCGTCGCTGTGCCAGCGGCGGCTGATCACGCTGGAGGACGCCATGGCCCGGAGTCACGACGTGACCGAGCTCCAGAATTTGATGGCTGGTGGAAGCGGGGGGCAGGCGGCCCGGCGAGCCACGGGGTGATGAAGCGCACGGAACCGGGAAGCCGGGCCGTCGAAGAGCCGGCCGGGACCGGCGCGAGGGAGTGACGATATGCCCGTTTATGCATACGAAGGCCGCACGCGCGCGGGTGCGAAGAAGAATGGAGTGATCGAGGCGGTGAGCGAGGCCGCCGCAACGACGGCACTGCGGGCACAGCAGATCATGCCGAGCGTGGTGAAGGCCAGGCAGAAGGCCCTGCTGTCCCGCCTGCAGTTGCCGCAGGCGCCCCCGAAGATCCGAGACCTCGTGATCTTTACCCGGCAGTTCGCGACGATGATCGACGCCGGTCTGCCGCTCGTGCAATGTCTCGACATCCTTGCGGAGCAGCAGCCGCACAAGATGTTCCAGGCCGTGCTGCGTCAGGTGAAATCGGACGTGGAGCAGGGCTCCACCTTCGCGGACGCCCTTCGCAAGCATCCTCGCATCTACAACGACCTGTACGTAAACCTGGTCGCCGCGGGCGAGGTGGGCGGCATCCTCGACACGATTCTCAACCGCCTCTCGATCTACCTCGAGAAGGCCGACGCCCTGCAGCGCAAGGTGAAGGGCGCCATGGTCTACCCCGTCACGGTGCTGGTGGTCGCCCTCGCCGTGGTGGTTCTGCTGCTGGTCAAGGTGATCCCGGTCTTCCAGAAGATGTTCGCTGAGTTCAACTCGGCGCTGCCGGGGCCGACGCAGATGGTGATCAATGTCAGCGAGTTCATGCAGGCGTGGATCGTGTACATCCTCATCGTGCTGGGAGCGAGCCTTTTTGCGTTCTTCCAGGCGCGGAAGCGCTCGCGACTGTTTCGCTACCGGACCGATGCTCTGTTCCTGCACATGCCGATCTTCGGACCCCTGCTGCGCAAGGTGGCGACGGCTCGTTTCAGCCGAACGCTCGGCACCATGCTCTCGAGCGGCGTGCCGATCCTCGATGCCCTCGACATCGTGGCGAGGACCGCCGGCAACCTGGTGGTGGAGGAGGCGCTGCTGAAGACGCGCGCCGGCATCTCGCAGGGCAGGACGATCGCGGAACCGCTGGCCGAGTCGAAGGTCTTCCCGAGCATGGTGGTCCAGATGGTAGCCGTCGGCGAGCAGACGGGCGCCATGGACGCGATGCTCCAAAAGATCGCCGATTTCTACGATGACGAGGTCGACACCGCCGTCGACGCGCTGACGCAGCTCCTCGAGCCGCTGATGATCGTCTTCCTCGGCGGCACGGTGGGAACGATCTTGATCGCGATGTACCTGCCGATCTTCAAGATCGCCGACGCCGTGAAGTAGGAGCGGATCCCGCCAGAGGGCGGGGGAGGGTCGGTGAAGCAGCTGCCGCAGCGGCGAGCGGAGGGGCGAGTTCCGCGCCGGCTGGCCTGGCTGGCCGGGGCGCGGCTGGGGCTGGCGCTGGCGATGGTCGCCGGGCTGTGGGGGCTGCAGGCGGCCGGGCGCGGGGTGGCGCCGGAGGTGGCGCGCGGCCTGTATGCGACGCTGGCGTTCGCATGCCTGGTCAGTGCGGGCACCATGCTTTGGCTGCGGCGCGTGGACGACGCGCGGCGGTTCGCCGCCGCGCAGGTTTGCCTCGATCTCGCAACGGTGGGCGCCCTCGTACACTTCACGGGCGGCGCAGACTCCGTCTTCATCTCGCTCTACGTGCTGGTAGTGGCCTACGGGGCGCTCTTCTTCGAGCGGCGCGGTGCGCTCCTCGCGGCGGGCCTCGCGGCGGCCTCGTTTGGCGCGCTGCTCGCGTTCCTGATCCCGCTGCTGCTCTGGTTCAGCTTTTCAG
>CAYGXT010000588.1:0-2282 GCA_964353695.1 uncultured Myxococcaceae bacterium | reverse complement strand
GCCCCGCTCTCCGCGGGCCGCGTGTCGGATACCATCGGTGCCAACGAGATGAAGACCTACCGGCTCGTGGTCTCGCCGCTCGGCGACACTCCGGGAGACAACTGCCCGCTCGTCTCGAATCCCGGCCAGGAAGACGTTGATGGCGACGGCGTGGGCGATGCGTGCGACAACTGCGTGACTACCGCCAATCCCACCCAGATCGATGCCGACAGGGACGGCTACGGCAACGCCTGTGACGCCGACCTGAACAACGACGGCATCGTGAACTTCGAAGACCTGGCGAAGATGAAGAGCGTCTTCTTCACGACGAACGCCAACGCGGACCTGAACGGCGACGGCGTCGTGAACTTCTCCGACCTGGCGATCCTCAAGAAGGCATTTTTCCAGAAGCCTGGCCCGTCCGCCCTTGCGCCATAGCTCGGTGGCCGAGAGGTTGGCGTTCGGGCCGCGCGGCGGAGTCGATGACCGAGCGGCAGCTCAGAGGCCAGCAGCCGCCGCGATCGCGGTCAGGAAGCGCTTCACGTCTCGAACGCCCGACGCGACGTCAGCGCGAAACTTCCGAGGCCTGCCTGCGCAGCCGCGCGGCGGCGGCGTGGTGGATCTTGCGGGCGGTCGGCGCCCAGTCCCACCAGTCGATCATGGCGTGCGCGCGGAAGTCTGCCCAGACGTACGGAGTCCTCTCGAACAGCAGAAGACCGTCGCGGGCAATCTCGAAACGAAGTAGAGGCGGTGCTCCGCCAAGATCGACGAAATCGATCTCGCGTCCCGCCGCGCGCCCCAACTCGGCCTCGATCTCGCCGCACCTGGAGATATCTGCCCCGTTCAGGACGACGCCGATGTCAACGTCGCTGCCCGCATGAGCGCCACCGCGCGCGACCGAGCCGAAGACGACGGCAAGAACAAGCTCTGGCTGCTGGCGCGCGGCCACGGCGAGGCGGGTGAAAAGGTCCTGATCCGTTCCGAGCACGGGTGGATGCTAGCGAAGCGCATCTAGGCGATCCGGAAGGCGAACGCTGCTTCCGCCAGATAATTCCGCCACATAACCTGCGCCGATGCCACTAACATTATGGGGGCGGCTATAGCGCTCTGGACGCGAACCGGGCCGACCTCTTGAGGCCTGTCGCGCTCAGGGGATCCCCGCGGGGATGAAAAAGAATAGGGTTTACGGCCCAGAAGCTTCCGTGCTATTTGTTTTGTTGTTCGCAATCCATCGAAGGGGATTGACTATGCGTCGTCTCTCGATCGCCTCAGCCCTGATGACTCTTATGTTGGCGGGATCCGCGCTGGCGTTTTCCAGCCCGGCAGCCTTGGATGGCGCGCACTCGACGGTGCCGGAGCCGGCTGCGGCAGTGTTGTTTGCCGTAGGAATCGGCATCAGCGCTTGGTCGATCCGCCGCAACAGCAAGCGCTCCTAGTCCGCTTCGGCAGCGCTTCCGCCTTTCTCTCCCTCTTCGGAGTGCCGCGCTGGTGCGCTCACCGTCCGATCGTGACGGAGCGAGAGTGACCGAGGACGAAGCCAAGCAGCTTCTCCTGGTCAGCGGAGGATCCCACGCTCGGCCCTTCCTAGGTGCGCATGGGAGCGCACCAGGGAAGCGCGCGCGCCGGTTGGTCGAAGTTCTATCCGATGACACGCCTCGAGATGGAACAGGCGCTACTCGCGGAATTTCGCCTGCACCAGCGGCAGCGTGGCCCTCGCCCCGGCTGCCGTCGCGTGCTCGCCGAGGCTGCGGACGTCGAAGAGTGCCTGCATTCGCTCGAGGCAGTGCTCGACGCGCTTGAGCTTCTCGGCCGCGGAGAGACGCATCGCCGGGAAGAAGCCGAGGGAGGGAACGTCCTCTGCACCGAGGAAGTCGAGCGGATGGAGCAGGATCGAGGGCTCGACGCGCGATATCCGGCATAGGCGGAGCGCCGTCTCGAAGTAGGCCCGCGCGAGCAGCGGCGAGAAGATGCTCAGATAGAGCACGTAGCTCAGGTGGATCGGCACGCGAAAGAACGGGAGCGTCGTGACTGGAATCTCGAGCATCGTGCCCTCGGCAAGCTGCCACCGATAGGGCCGCAGCGGCCGGAGACCGTCACGCACGGAGCCAAACAGTTTGGCTCGTTTCGCCCTCTCCTCGGGCTCGAGCTTGGCGGTCATGAAGTAGTACGCCCGCGCCAGCGGTCCCAAAAAGGTCGGCAGCGTGCTCGCGTCGTAGCGATAGCCGCGCCGGATCAGCACGCGCAGGGTCGTCTCCGAGAGGCTGAAGCCCGGACCGCGAAAGCCGTCCGGCCGCCGGCCGGTG
>CAYGXT010000587.1:0-2286 GCA_964353695.1 uncultured Myxococcaceae bacterium | reverse complement strand
GTCGGCTCCGATTCCGGCTCGGAGAAGACCCTCGACCGGCTCCGCAAGGGGTTCCCGACCGATCACGTGCGGGAGCTCCACGCCCGCGCGCGCTCCGAGGGCATCCTGGACTGCCATACGTTCATTCTGGGAACGCCGGGTGAGGACCTCGACGAGGTTCGCCGGACGCTCGACTTCATCGCCGACCTCGACCCATCCCACGTGATCCTCATGATCTGGACCGACGATGCGGAGGCCGTGCATCCGGAGCTGGCCACGAACAGGCGCCACCTCCGCGAATCGATCCTGGAGATCCTCGACGCTCGCAAGCACGAGTTCCCATGCTGGAGCATCCCAGAGCTCGGGATCAACTATGACCGCAAGCTCTTCCGTCTTCTGCGGAGCCAGGGGCTGCAGGGTCCTCTCTGGCAGCATTCGCGCCGCTTGCTCTCAGCGCAGGCAGCCGGGAGAGAGAGAGCCCATCAGTCACCCACGACGAAGAATGGGGCCACGGAAACCACCTGAAGCGGCAGCAATGCCACATCCAACGCAGCAGAGAACGGCAGCAGGAGATACACCCACCACGCCGTGTGGTCCCGGTACAGAGCCTCCGAGTGAAAGAAGCCCTCAGGACTCGCGGCTCCCGTTCTGAGGTAGAACCCGCGACCACGCCCGTGCCCGGCGATCACCTCGAGGCAGGGAGCCGCCGGAGAATCGGCGGGCGGACACTTCTGCACCAGGGGAAGAGGCTGCCCGGAGCCCTCGACGTCTGCATCGGGGTCGATCGCTTCGACTGGAAAGGCATCCACCGAAACCTCGGGCGTCGCCGCGATCGCGCTACGCGGAATCGCGACGATCCGACGGCCGGTCTCGAGCAGCGCCCCGTTCGCATCGATGAGCTCGACGCTGTATTCGAGGCGGATCCTATCCCCGTCGAGCAAAGCGCTGTCGTAGCTCAGGACCGATTCGCGAATCCTCCCCCGCTCGTAGACCCTGCCCGTCCAGCACCCGGGAAGGAGCCATGCAGCTGCCGCCAGCGCGAGAAGCCAGGCTCTAGAACAAGAATCCATCGTAGATCTCGTAGGCCTGTACCACGCCACCTTTGAAATACTCGCGTGGTGCAAGGGAGAACGTGGCTCCCGCTCGCTCGAAGACCAGCTCCGTCGGGTTCTCGCTGTCGTTCGGATCGTAGACGCTGAAGCGTTTCTCGGTCGCACTCGCACGAGCGTCATACACGAGCACGGTGTGGTTCACTCCTACTTTCGGAAACGTGACCAGGTGCACGATCGGCAGCTCCCCTCGCTCCAGCTCGGCGACTATCTCGTCGGCCGTAGACCGCTGCTGCCGCGGGGCAAAAGGAAACACCATCCTCCAGTTCCCCCGTTGAACGTAGCTGCGCCAGGCCCCGCCGAGGCGCTGCTTCATGAACTCATCGCGATCGCTGCTGAACGCACGCAGATCTGCGTACGCAGGAATCACGACTCGGTCGAGGGCGGTGCCCTGCTGCCGCGGGTCCCGTTCCAACACACGGCGAGCCAGCTCCTCGTACTCCGCTGGAGTCACGCCCGGGAGCTCCGGTGCGAAGCGTGCATTATGGAAGAACTGGCGCACGACGCGAGCCATTGCTGCGCAGCGTTGGCCATTCTCCACGCCCTCGCGGGGCCGATGCGTCATCTCGCCGGAGTCCGGTGCAGGCTCGTAGATCCAGTAGAGCTCGTTCTCGAAGGCGAGCGTGTCGCGTTCGAAATCGAACGGCCGCCGAGAGGCAGCGCCCGCAACGGGCGTCGAGGCGCAGGCCAGCGAGAAGCCGAGGAGCATGGCGCAGCATCCGAGAGCAGCGGCCCTCACGACCGGTCGCCCTCGCTCGCAGCAGGCCCGGCTGCGCTGACGTCGATCATCCAGATCGGCTGCGCCTGCCCCCGTTGCAGCTCCAGCGGTACACACGCGAAACGCTGGAGCATCGCGGCTTCCAGCAGCGGGATCGCCGCACTCACGTAGAGGCCACCGAATCGGGGGTGCAGGGGCGCGGGAGAAACCCGATCCCTGCGCAGCCCCGAGATGCGCGCTCGGGCGCCGGTGGGATCCTTCGAGACACAGAAGGCCACGGACAGGGGGGTCTTGGCCTCGCGCGCTTCGAACGGCGCAAGCATGGGCTCGTCGAACATCACCACGATCACGTTGCTCGCTCCGGCACTCAAGAGGCATAGGCTCTCCAGCAGCGCCATCGCGACCAGATCGGCGCCGCCCGACAGCGTGGTCGAAGGCGCGCGGTTCCCGGTTGCGATCGATGCATAGCCGGCCGCAGTG
>CAYGXT010000586.1:0-2292 GCA_964353695.1 uncultured Myxococcaceae bacterium | reverse complement strand
GCAGTCCAGGATGCCCTCCGAGCGCGCGAGGGCGTGGAGCTTCCGCACGTGATCGGTCGTGAACCCCTTGCGGAGCCGGTCGAGGGTCTTCTCCGAGCCGGAATCGGAGCCGACCTCGATGCCAGCACAGCGTGAGCGGGCCATCAGCTCGGCGAGCTCGGCGTCGAAGCCCAGCGGATTGACGTAGCAGGTCCAGGGAAGGGGAGCATCGCGACGGACGAGCTCGCAGCAGACCGCCTTGGCATGGCGCATCGGCAGATTGAACACGGAATCCACCAAGAAGACGTGGTTGGCAAGGGCGCGTTGGCTCCGGATGCGTTCGAACTCGTCGGCTACGAGTTTGGGGTCGCGTACCCGCCCGATGCGTCCCTCGATGATGGGGTAGGTGCAGTAGTCACAGCGGAGTGGACAACCACGTTTGGTCTGCAATGACTCGATTCCCGAATCGCGGTAATAGCGCTCGTCGACCAGAGACCGGTCTGGCTCCGGCAGCGCGTTCATGTCCGGAAAGCCAGGAGCGGGTGGGTTGGAGATCACGGCATCGCCGCCGAACCAATGAAGGTTGCTCACCGCTTCGAATCCTCGCCCGCGCTCCAGTGCGTCCAGGAGCTGCTGGAATGCGAGCTCGCCGTCACCCGAGATGCCGTAATCGGGTCGAAGGCGGGCCAGCAGCGCTCGCGGCATGATGCTGAAGCCGCCTCCGCCCATGACGATTGGGGCCCGGGTCACCTCGCGGATCGCCTCGACCAGGCCGGCGTAATGGTCCAATGAGTCCTTGACCCCGGTGTAGTCCGCGCGCTGGATGTTCCGCATGCCGAGCGCCACCACGTCCGGTTGGAATGTCCGCAGATGCTGGGTCAGTGCCTCGAGTGGCTGCTCTTCGAAGCAGAGATCCACGAGAGTCTTCTCGTGCCGCTCTGGTGTCGATGCCATTACGTAGAGCAGACCGAGCGGGATCACCGCGTCGGGAAGCCGCTCCCGGTTGCCCGAAACGAAGGCCACCCTCATCGAACGTCCTGTCCCGCGATCATGGACGGGAGGATACACTCATGCGCGCCGGATCGTGGCCAGGCTGCCCTGCTGCGACAGGCTACGGCGACGACACGGAGCGCTTGCCCTCGCCGTGGCCGAGCAGCTCCCGGTACACCGCCTCGAGGCTCGCCAGCGCGATCTCGTCGGTGAAGTGTTCGTAGACCCGGGCATGCGCGGCGCGGCCGCAGGCCATGAGTGATTCCCAGTCGCTCGCGAGATCCGTCACGGCGTCGGCCAGCGCCCGTGGCGTGCCCTCGTCCACCAGCCGCCCGCAGTCGGGGCCGACGACATCGGCGGTGAAGCCCTGGCGCGTCGCCACGATCGGCAGCCCCATCTGCATGGCCTCGTTCAAAGCATTCGAGTGGCCCTCGCCGCGCCAGCGCGACGGGAACATGAAGACGTGCGCGCGGGAGAGGGCCGCGAGCAGCGCGTCGTGATCGAGGCGGCCGAGCAGGCGCAGCCGGCCCGGCGGCAGCAGGCTGGCGCGAGCACGAAGCTCTGTGACGAAAACCTCGTCGCCCATACCTGCGAGCGCGAGCTCGACCGGCTGGCTTCGCGCCTCGAGTAGCGCGCATGCATCCACCAGCTCGAGGAGCCCCTTTTCGGCGCGAAGCTGGCCGGCGTAGACAAGGCGCAGCGGCTCGCCGGCGACCGGGCGCACGAGTTTTGCAGGGGCGTACCGCTCGCGATCGGCTGCGCGCACGAAGTTCGGGAAGAAGGTCGCATGCCGGCCGAAGCGGCGCTCGATCCACTCCGCGTCGGGGCGCCCTTCCACGGTGATCGCATCCGCGCCGCGCAGCATGTCGGCCAGCAGCAGGCGCTGGAGTGGGCTCCGCGGATCGTCGTAGGCGAGAGCGAAGCAGCCCGCGCGGATGTCGAGCAGGAAAGCGCAGCCGGCGCGACGGGCGATGCGGTACTGCAGCCACTCCCGGTAGGTGCCGTTCTGATACTGCGCCGTCACGTGCAGCACGCGAACACCCGGCCGGCGCAGAGCGGCACGTACGCGGCGCACGTCCGTGAGGAGCCGAGCCGGCAGGCTCCCTTCGTGTGGGCTCGTTACCGGGAGCCGCACGATGCCAAGTCGCTGCGCCAGCTCCGAGCTCGCAATCAGCTCGTTCATGCGCGCGTAGCCGCCCAGCATGCCCTCGCCCGGAAACGGGCCGCAGAGAACGACGCGCGCGGAATGCTCGGCCACCGGCTTCACGGTAGCGGGGCGATGATCTCCGTTGCACCCCAGAGCCGGCCGGAGACCTCTCCAAC
>CAYGXT010000585.1:0-2307 GCA_964353695.1 uncultured Myxococcaceae bacterium | reverse complement strand
CCCGATGATGTGCAGGATCACGTCCTTGGCGTAGACGCCCGGCGTGAGCTTTCCGATCACCTCGATGCGGCGCAGCTTCGGGCGCGCGAGCGAGAGGCATTGGGTTGCGAGCACGTCACGCACCTGGCTGGTGCCGATGCCCAAGGCGACTGCGCCGAAGGCGCCATGGGTCGAGGTGTGGGAGTCGCCGCAGGCGATCGTCATGCCGGGCTGCGTAAGGCCCAGCTCCGGGCCGATCACGTGCACGATGCCCTGCTCCCCTCGCCCGGGATCGAAGAAGCGAATCTGCTGATCGCGGCAGTTTTGCTCGAGCTCCGTCATCATCGCTTCGGCGAGCTCGTCGGCGAGGGGCCGCTGCTGCGATTGGGTCGGGATGATATGGTCCACCGTCGCGAAGGTTCGCTCCGGATGGCGGACGCGAAGCCCCATGTCGCGCAGCATCGAGAACGCCTGCGGGCTCGTGACCTCGTGGATCAGGTGCAGCCCGATGAAGAGCTGGGTGTCGCCATTCGGCAACTCGCGCACGGTGTGCGCGTCCCAGACCGCATCGAGCAGCGTCCTGCTCGCATGGGAGGCCAGAGGCCGCTCGAGGCTCGATCGACTCACACCCTGGAGATAGCACGGGCGGGGTCGGGTCCGCATCGCGTATCCTGTTGGCATGGAACTACTTCATACTGCACACGTGCCCGCGGGCGACGGGCCCTTTCCGACGGTGATCGCGCTTCACGGCTGGGGGGCGAGCGCCCACGACCTCTTCGGCCTCGCGCCGTACCTGCACGGGGGGAAGGCGATCGTGCTCTGCCCGCAGGGCCCGCTCGCCTTCGATGCCGGCGGAGGAATTCCGGGCTACGGCTGGTTTCCGCTCTCGAGCGGTGCCGGCTTCGACCCGGCTCTCTTCGAGCGCGCTCTGACGACGCTGCGCAGCTTCGTCGATGAGGCCGTTCAGCGCTATCCGGTGGACGCGCGCAAGGTCGTGCTGCTCGGCTTCAGCCAGGGCGGCGTCATGGCCTACGCGCTGGGGCTGCGGGAGCCCGCGCGTTTCGCCGGCATCGCGGCACTCTCCGCGTGGCTGCCGGATCCACTGGCCTCCTCGATCCCGCAGCAGCCCGAGCACGCTGGGCTGCCGGTGCTCGTCCTGCACGGCACGGAGGATCCGATGATCGGGATCGAGCGCGCGCGCGAGTCGCGCGCCGCGCTGCTGCGTCTCGGCGTCGCCGCGAGCTATCACGAGTACGAGATGGGGCATGAGATCCGTCCCGAGGCGCTTCAGGACCTCCTGATCTGGCTCGAGGACAAGGTGTTGCAGCCGGTGCGCTTGTTCTGAGCGTAAGCGGAGCGCGCACGCCGCAGCGCTGCAGGCTGCAAGGCTTGCGTCGTTACGAAGATCTCCGCAGCGTCGCCAGCAGGCGCTCGAGGTCGTGTGCCTCGCCCATCAGCACCAGCGTGTCGCCCGGGCCGAAGGGGTGGTCCGGATCCACGCGCTGATCGACCCCCTCGCGCCGCAATGCGATCGCCGAGACACCGAAGCGCCGGCGGATCTCGAGGGTCCGCACGCTCGAGCCGTGCAGGGCCGGCGGCACCTCGACCGCACGCACCTCGATGCCGGAGGTGAGCCGCAACGACTCGTGGTCGCGCACCGGCCCGCTCGCCGCCGAGACCGAGACATAGTCGCCGCGCAGCGCCTCGCGCGCCAGCACTTCCATGATGCCGCGGAGCGAGAGGCAACCGATCAGCTTGCCTTCCGCGTCCACGACGCCGAGCAGGTCGCGGCCCGCGCGCGTGAGCAGGTCGAGGGCATCGGCGACGGGCGTGTCGGCATAGGCGCGGGATGCGGTCTCCGAGACGTCTCCCGCCACCACGATCCCGCCGAGGGATTTCTCTTCGCCGAGGCTCGCCTTGACGTCGTGGATCGAGACCTGGCCCACGAGATGGCCGCGCGCGTCCGTCACGAAGACCGCCCCGAGATCGCTGTCGAGGAAGCGCGCCAGCACCACGTCGAGGGGCGCATCGCGGCGCACGGCCGGCGGGTTCGCCTGCATGATCTCGCCAGCAAAGACCCCCCGAAGTGCGAGATCTTCGCGGCGGTCGATGTCGATGCCGCGCGCGCGAAGCTTCTCGGTGTAGATCGAGTCGCGCTGCAGGCCGCGCGCAACGAGAGTCGCGACCGCGCTCGCGAGCATCACGGGGAGTACGACTTCGTAGTTGTGGGTGAGCTCGAAGGCGAGCAGCACGGCCGTGATGGGCGCGTGCGACGTGCCGGCCAGGACGCCGGCCATGCCGACCAGCGCCCACGCGCCGGCCGACCAG
>CAYGXT010000584.1:0-2312 GCA_964353695.1 uncultured Myxococcaceae bacterium | reverse complement strand
GCCCCCTGAGGCACACTTGCAGATGCCGGGAGGGCTGAATGTCGGAAAATCCGATCGAGAAAATGGTGAGGGACTTCCAGGACCGGATCGTCCGCGGCGCCTACGACGGCATCTACGGACTCGAGACCCCGGCCCTGGACCGAGTGATGGAATGCCAGGCGAGCGAGTGCGTCGTCGCCTTCACGGAGCTGTACGGAATCTCGGATTCCCTCGATCTCGACGCCTTCCTCGAGAAGATGCAGTTCGGCGGCTCGAGCAAGATCGGCGTGGAACGCCGCGGTAACGAGATCCTCTTGACCGAGCACCACGAGGGCCGCTGCGTCTGTCCGCTGGTCACGCGTGGCGTGATCTCTCTCGATCCGAAGCTCTGCGGCTGCGCGGAGCATTGGGTGCGCAAGCTCTTCGAGCGGCGCGTCGTCGGGCCGGTGCACGTCGAGGTCCTCGACTCGGCGGCGAAGGGCAGCGAGAACTGCGTCTTCCGCGTGACGATCGACGATCCGAGCCCTCCCGCCCGCGCCTGACGCGCAGGAGCCCCTCTGCACGCAGTGCCCGTGGGCGACTCTGCGCCCCTTCGGGACGACCTTGCGCAGCCCACCGGCAGCTCGCTAGGTGCTTCTCCCCGCTGATCGTCGAGTGAAGCACGGCAGGTGACGCGCAACTGCGTCGTTTCGACAACGCTCGAGTCAAGATCCTATCCACGGCACGCCGATGAGGTTTTCAGCCCACAGCGTTTGGGAGATCATGCCGTGGCGAAGCGCAAGAAGCGGCGACTGCAGGTCGAGACTCTCGAGCCTCGGATCCTCATGTCGGCCTCCTGGGTCGATGCGGAGACTGGCGAAGCGGCGGTCGCGGCGGCGCAGCTCAGCCCGGCAGAGGTGGCGGCAGCCGCGTCGGCCACCAGCGAAAGGGCCGACGTCGTCAACGGCGGATCTCAGGACGACAGTCTCGCGGGTCAGAACGGCCAGGACGTCCTCTTCGGAAACGACGGGCATGACACCCTCTTCGGCGGCCGCGGCCGTGACGCCCTCTACGGCGGGGCCGGAAACGACCGGCTCTTCGGTGGCCAGGGCGACGATCTCCTCCAGGGTGGCGCGGGTGACGACCTGCTCTCGGGCGGCGACGGTACGAACACCGCCAGCTACGACGATGCGCCGCAGGGCGTCCATCTCGATCTGACCGTCGCCAGCCCCCAGGATACGATCGGCGCGGGTATCGATACACTTTCTGGTGTCAGCAATGCAATCGGAAGCCAACACGACGATGTGTTCGCGCTGTCGAAGCCCTCCAACGACACGATCTACTCGGTCGATGGAGGCAAGGGCAACGACACCCTCGATCTCTCCCAGTTTGAGCACAGCCAGGTCTCGTTCTCGAACCAGACCGGCGGCATCCCCGACGACCACGGCAGCGTGAAGGTGGACCTCGGAAATGGTCACACCTTCCAGGTGGATTACACCGGCATCGAGAGCATCCGGCTGGCACACGCCGTCCAGGCGCCCGAGCTCGGTGTCGATCCGGACGCGACCGGCGTCGAGGACGGCGCCATCCCGCTGGCCATCAAGGTGGCTCCGGCCGATCCGGGAGATCGCGTCGAGATCCACATCTACGGGATGCCCGTCGACGCGAGCCTCGATCACGGTATCCACGAGAAGGACGGGAGCTGGACGCTGCAGACGACGGATCTCTCCAACCTCCATCTACTGCCGGGCCACGACAGCGATGCGAGCTTCGATCTAAAGATCGTCGCCACGAGCCTCTCGCCTCTGGGCGATGCCTCCACGGGCGGCGGGATTCACGTCAGCCTGGACGCCGTCGCCGACGCGCCGCACCTCGCGGTTCACGGCGTCTCGGGAAACGTGCTCGCAGCGATCCCGCTCGACATCCAGTCGTCGCTCTCGGATGTGGACGGCAGCGAGACGCTCGAGGTTCACGTCCATGGTCTACCGGCCGGCGCCTCGCTCTCGGCAGGCCATACCCTCCAGGACGGAAGCTGGGTGCTCGCTCCGGGAGAGCTCTCGAATCTCCGGCTCGTACTTCCGCATGGGATGGATGCGAGGAGCTTCGATCTCAAGATCGTGGCCGTCAGCACGGAAGGGGCCAATCAGAATACTGCGAGCGCAAGCGCAGCGCTCCACGTGAACGTGCTTCCGGCTGCGGAGGCACCTCTTCTCCAGCTCCATACGGCGACAGGCCTCGAGGACACACGTATCTCCCTCGACATTCAATCGGCGTTGGTCGATACGGATGGCAGCGAGAAGCTCTCGGTGCGGATCAGCGGCCTGCCGGCGGGGGCGATTCTTTCGGCAGGGACA
>CAYGXT010000583.1:0-2313 GCA_964353695.1 uncultured Myxococcaceae bacterium | reverse complement strand
CGCCGTCTCGCCGCCGCTGCGTTCGACCAGCCGCAAGACGTAGTAGCCCGAGCCGCCCCGGACTGGATCGCCGACCTCGCCCGGTTCGAGCGAGGTCGCGGCCTGCGCCGCAGAGGGCCCCAGGTATTGGCGCAGCGTCTCGAGCGGGAGCGGCCCGTCCGGCAACGGCGCCGTCTGAGGATCCCCCAGCGCCGCCGCGACCTGCGCAAACGGCTCTCCGGCCCGCAGCTTCCCCGCCGCCTCGGCCGCGCGCTGGAAGGCCTGGGCCTCGGGCCGCGTGACGGTGCTCGCAAACAGCACCTGCGCCACGACGCGGCCGGGCTTCTGGAAGCGGTCGGCCGCCTCGACGTGGAACCGGCGGAGCGTGTCCTCGTCGGGCTCCTCGGTCTCGGCGTCGGAGGTCACCGTTGCCACCACGGCCGACACGATGGAGCGTCGCGCCGTCGGCTCGTGCCGCGCCAGACCGAGCTCGAGCCCGCGCTGCAGCAGGAGCTCTTCGTCCACGAGGCGGTCGAGGAGCCGCTGCCGCTGCGCCTCGTCGAGGGGCGCGCCCCGGCGCTCCGCTGTCACCGCGGCCTCGAGCTGCGCGAAGGCCTCGGCCGTGAGCGGCTCTCCATTGACCATCGCCACCACGCCATCCGGGAGCCCCGTGCCGGCGCGACCCGTCTGCAGCAGGCCCACGGCCGCAAGCCCGACGCCGACCACGACGCCGAGCAGCAGCAGCGCGCGCGCGCGCTGCTCCGCTCCGATCTCCGTCATGCGGCGGAGGCGTCTCGCGCGAGCTGCGCGCGAAAGGCATCCATCTCGACGACGCGGCCCTCGAGCCGGGCCTGTTCGGCCGCGAAGCCGATCAGGTGGCTCTCCAGCGAGACACGGCCGGAGGCGCGCACCTCGCTGGCGGCGCCGCGTGCGACGACGTCGATGAAGTGGCCGATCAGGCCCTCATCACCGCCCAGGTGACCGGCCAGCGAGGCCTCGATCGGGTGGTGTTCCGTCTCGAGCGAGCCGTGGCGCGTTACGTCGATCAAGCCTTCCTGGAATACGCCGCGCAGCTCGCCTTGGGTGCCGCTGATGCGGATCGTGCGCCGCTCGTGGGTCGCGAGGCCCTGCAGCGTGAAGCTGGCGGTGATGCCGCCGTCGAATTCGATGGCAAGCACCTGATGATCGGGCACATCGTTGTCGCAGCGGTAGGCGCAGATGCCGTAGGGCCCGATCTCGAGAGCCCGGCGCCGGGCCTCTCTCGTGGGATCAAGGCCGAGGTCCGTCCAGGGCCACAGTCGGGCGAGCTTCTCGTCGGGCCCGAGGTAGAAGCGCACGGCGTCGTGCGGGCACTGCTCCTGTACCGGACAGCCATCCGTGCACCGGGCAGGCGCTCCGGCGGGCGCCTGATCCGGGCGAAAATGAGAGAGCGAGCCGAAGGAGGCCAGGCGCTTGGCCGGCCTCCCGACGATCCACAGCATCAGATCGAGATCGTGGCAGGTCTTCGCCAGCACGATCGGCGCCGCGATGCGGCGGTTCCTGAACTTCCCCCTCACGTAGGAGTGCGTCAGATGCCAGTGCGCCACGTGCTCCTTCATGTCGAGAGCGACGATCTCGCCGAGCCTCCCGCTGGCCACGATGGCCTGCACCTGCTCGTAGAACGTCGTGTAGCGCAGCACGTGACCGATCTGGAGCATGCGCCCCGCCCTCTCGGCCGCCTCCACGACCCGCACGCAGTCGGCAGCGCTCGGCGCGATCGGCTTCTCCAGCAGCACGTGGTAGCCGCGCGCCAGGGCCGCGAGTGCGGGCTCGACGTGCTCGGTGTCGCCGGTCGCGATGATGGCCACGGGCGCGAGCGCTGGCTGCTCCAGCAACGCCCTCCAATCCGCAGCCACGCGATCACCCGACAGGCCGTGCTCGGCCGCGACGGCTGCACGCCGATCCGCCACCGGCTCGGCCAGCGCGATGATCCGGAGCTGCTCGGGGTGCAGCAGCGCGTAGCCACCGTAGGTGAAGCGACCTCGGTTCCCGCCGCCCACCAGCACTGCCTCTACCGTCATTCACGTCTCCTTCGACCCGTCGTTATACTACGCGGCGCCAATGGCCGACTCCCCTTCCGACGGCGCGGGTGACCCCGCAGGCGACTTCGATCCCGCCGACACGCTGGCGCGGATCGTAGACCTGCGCGGCATCGGACGGTACGCCCGCCACATCTTCCTGTGTACGGGGCCCAATTGCGCGCCGAGCGAGCAGGCACTGGCTTCCTGGGAGTTCCTGAAGCGCAGGCTCCGAGAGCTCGGTAGGACGGCAGCAGACGGCGGCGTCTACCGCTCG
>CAYGXT010000582.1:0-2319 GCA_964353695.1 uncultured Myxococcaceae bacterium | reverse complement strand
TCCAGGAGTACGTCGAGGCCGAGGACACCTACGCCGTGCGCATCACCGAGCTGATCCTGGTGCCCGAGCCGAGCACGGGACTGCTGGTGCTGAGCGGGCTCTTCGGACTCGCGGCGCGGCGTCGGTGGCGTGCGTAGTGCCCGAAGGTTTCGAGGCCCCCGGTCGTTCGGTTCTTCCACCACGAGGAGAGCGGCGATGCGTTACCCGATTCGTAGTGCGTTGGTTGCCATCACGGCGGCGATGCTGCTGGCGATCTTGAGCCTCTTCCTTACCGCCGCCCAGCCCGCCCACGCGGTGGTGCAACAGCTGTCGGCCGCCAGTTGACTTCATGTCTCGTATGTGAGACATTCCCCGCTGCGTGATCCGGCTCCTTCGCCAATGCCGTCGCGAGATCGCCGATCTTCCGGAGCGGAGCCGTGGAGATCTCGCCGACGCGCTGGCGCGGCTGGACGCGGGGCTGCCACTCTCGATGCCGCTGTCGCGCCCCATGCCATCGATCGGAAGGGGTGCTCACGAGCTGCGCCTGCGAGACCGGAACGGCGAATGGAGGGTCGTCTACGTCGTCCGAAGCGCCGGAGAAGTCGTGGTCGTGCTGGCCTTCAAGAAGACGAGCCGGAAAACCCCGGAACGGATGATCGATCTCGCCCGTTCACGGGCGAAGGAGAAGGGATGAAGAAGCGAACAAAGGGAGCCGCGATCTCCAGGATGCTCGGCGTCTCGAAGGCGCGCGGCATGGAAGCCGTGATCAAGGCCGATCTGATCGCGGCGGTGACGAAGTCGATCGATCGGCTGGAGCTGACGCACGCCGATGTCGCGGAGCGCGCGGGCCTCGCGAGGAGCGCGGTCACGGGGATCCTGAGCGGAAGCCTTCAGCGCGTGACCATCGACCGCGTACTCCGGCTCGTCGAGGCTGTGGGTCTCGAGGCCAAGGTGCGCGTGCGACCTGCGGCATGAAGAGCCTGCCTTCCACGGAGCCCCCTCTGTCGGAGTCAGCGTACCCGCTCTGATCGGTCACGCGGTCGCCCGCCGTCACGAGGGGCGGGATCACGTCGCGCCGCGACGGTGTCGAGGCGCGGAGCGTCGCGGACTTGCTCGAGTCGCGACGAGGAACGTGGCCTCACGCGTACTCGTCCACCTTCTCCCGCAAGATCAGCTTCAGCATGGTCTGATAGCCGAGGCCGCGCTTCGCCCCGACGGTGCGCAGCTTCTCGATCAAGTCCTGGTCCAGCAGGATCGACGTGGGACGGGTACGCCCGCGAAGCAAACGCGCCGCGCCGCTCTGCCGGATGTCTCTCCCGAGATCCTTGCGTTCGAACTCGCGGACCTGGAGATCTGCGGGCTTTCGCCTGCCAGCGGGCCGCGCTTCGGTTCGCCTCGGCTTGGCCTTAGTCGTGGACTTCTTCTTCATACATGCTTCTTTCGTTTCGCCGCATGGGGCGGCAGCTGATGGGCCGGAGCCGGATTCCCCTTCGCGTGAAGATCAGCGCCAGATGCCGCCCCGACTCGTCGATGCCCAGCAGTAGCCAGCGCGGTTCCTCGTGGGCAGGCTCCACGATCCTGCCGGCAAAGAGAATCGGGTGCGCGAGCAAGGCTTCGACATCCGCAAGGTTGACCTCGTGCTTGAGTATCTTCGTGCGATTGCCGGCATCCCAGTCGAAGTCATCGGGCCGTCCCTCGAGCCCCTCGAGCCACCGCACAGCCCCGGCATCGGCTTCAAGCCGCATAGCTTGATCATAGCTATATCGTTCCGGCCGTCCAGGTCAGCGCGGCTCGAGCGGAGCCGACCCGCCCGCCAAGCGGCGCCCTCCTCGGCCTCGCCGTTCAGGGATGAACCGGACTGAACAATCAGGTACGGGCTGGGTTCATCGTTTACAGAAGTCCGGGTACATCGTTTACACCCTGGGGATGCCCTGGATGCAAACGAATGCGATGGAACAAAGGCGGCAGTTCGTGCTCGACTACGAGAGCGGCCAGTGGTCGATGAGCGAGCTGTGCGAGCGATACCGAGTCACGCGGCCCACCGGCTACAAGTGGGTCGGTCGCCACGAGGGGGAAGGCCTGGCGGGGCTCGCAGAGCGCGGGCGTGCTCCGCATCGCTGCCCGCACCGGACTCCAAGGCGGACCGAGGAGCTGATCCTCTCGGTCCGCAAGCAGTACGGCTGGGGAGCGAAGAAGCTGCTGCAGGTGCTCCGGGTTCGTGATCCAGGCCTGGTCCTCCCGGCGCGCAGCACGGTCAACGACATCCTCGAGCGCCACGGCAAGCTCCAGAAGAACCGGCGCCGGAAGCTGCGGTTTCTCTATCCGCTGAGCCAGTCCCTG
>CAYGXT010000581.1:0-2320 GCA_964353695.1 uncultured Myxococcaceae bacterium | reverse complement strand
GGCTGGTTCAAGACTCCCGTCCGCGGCGGCATGACCGGCCTCGACCGTCACCACATCGAGAGCGCCGTCGAAGGCAGCCTGCGGCGCCTTCGCACCGACTACATCGACCTCTATCAGACCCACTGGCCCGATGGCGCGCTTCCGCTCGAGGTGACGATGGAGGCGCTCGACCGCGTGGTGCAGGAGGGCAAGGTCCGTTACGTCGGCTGCAGCAACCAGACGGCCTATGGCCTGACGAAGAGCCTGTGGGTCTCGGAGCTGCACGGCTATGCCCGCTGCGAGACGATCCAGAACAATTTCAGCCTGCTCAATCGCCGCTTCGAGGATGAGCTGGCCGAGGTCTGCCGGAAGGAATCCGTGAGCCTGCTTCCCTACAGCCCGCTCGCCGGCGGCGTACTCACGGGCAAATATCTCGACGGTGCCTTGCCCAAGGGTGCGCGCTTCAGCCGCTACCGGGAGCACGATCCGCGTACGAAGGTGATGGCCGCGCGCTTCTTGAACGAGCGCACGCTGGCCGCCACGGCGAAGTTCATCGCGCTGGCGCGCGAGCACGGTCTGGCGCCGGTGACCTTCGCCACGGCCTTCTGCCTCGCGCACGACTTCGTGGGCTCGACCCTCGCCGGCGCCACGCGTGTCGAGCAGCTCGACGACGTTCTCGCGGCTGCGGGCGTCGTACTCTCGGCCGATGCCCTCGTGGCCGCGAGCAGGATCTCGAAGGAGATTCCCTACCCGCTCGGCTGAGCCGGAGCCCGGCGCGAGAGGAGGACGGAGAGATCGTGCGCGCTGCGGACGTGATCGTGGTGGGGGGCGGCGTCGTGGGCTGCGCCGTTGCCTATGCGCTCGCTCGCGAGCGTCTCTCCGTGGTGCTGCTCGAGGCCGAGGACATCGCCAGCGGGGCCTCGGGCGTGGCGGCCGGCATGCTCGCTCCCGTGAGCGAGGCGGCGAGCCCCGGCCCGCTGCTGCGGCTCGGACTCGAGAGCCTGGCGCTCTTTCCGGCGCTGGTGGCCGAGGTGCGCGAGCGCTCCGGGATCGACCCCGAGCTCGAGCGCTCGGGCTGCCTGCGCGTGGCGGCGAGCGAGGAGGAGGCGCGTGCCTTTCGTGCGCGGGATCGCGCGCTTCCGAGCCTCGACCTCGAGTGGCTCGACACCGAAACGGTGCGCCGGCTCGAGCCGTCGCTCGCCCCGGAGATCCACGGCGCGCTTCTCTCGCCGCACGAGGGGCACGTACGCAGCTCGCTGCTCGCGCGCGCGCTGGCGCTCGCGGCCGTATCGCTGGGAGCGGACCTTCGTCTCGGCACGCCTGTGCGCAGTCTGCTGCGCGACGGCGCGCGCGTTCACGGCGTCGAGACCATGGCCGGGCGCGTGGAGGGCGCGACCGTCGTGCTCTGCACGGGCATGGAGGCCGCGCAGAGTCCCGCGTGGCTCGGCCGCACGGGCACGCTGCCAATCGCGCCCGTTCGAGGACAGATCCTCTCGCTTGCACCGCGCCCGCCAGGGCTACGCATGATCGTGTGGGGAGGCAGCACATATCTCGTGCCCCGGCGTGACGGAAGCGTCGTCGTCGGCGCCACCGAGGAGCGCGCCGTCTTCGACCACCGCGTGACGGCAGCCGGCGTCGCGCAGCTGCTGGGCGATGCGATCCGCCTGGTTCCCGCTCTCGACGATGCGACCTTCGCGGGAGCCTGGGCCGGGCTCCGGCCTGCGACGCCGGATCAGCTTCCGATGGTGGGCCCCTGGCCCGGTGTCGACGGCCTCCTGCTCGCTGCCGGTCACTCCCGCAATGGTGTGCTGCTCGCGCCGCTCACGGCGCAGCTCATCGCGGGGCTGGTGCTGAGCAAGGGGATGCCGGAGGACGCAGCGCCGCTGCGACCGGAGCGGTTTCCGGCACTGCGCGGGTAGGGCAGGGCCCGAGCCTACGCGCGCAGACAGGGCTCCGGCGCCGCCGAAGCAGCGTTCACGCACCGTTACCGTTTAGGGCCGATCGGTAGCCCGCTCTCGTATGCTCCAGCCGCGGGCCACGAACTCGGTCTTCGCGCGCGGCGTCATGCGGCCGCTGAGCCAGATGCTGCGCTGGGGCGCCGCGAGATCGTCGCGCTGCGCAAAGCGGGAGACCCGCTCGGTCCAGGACACGTAATCCACGGGCGCCGGCACGAAGAGCGCGCCGTTTGCGTCGGTGGCCGTCACGGTGCCGCGGGCCTGGAGCGTCGCGAGGGGGGCCACGTCCTGCTGATAGCGGACCAGCATCCGCAGGGCTCGCACCAGGAAGAGCCCCTGGTCGGCCGTCTTTACGGTCGCCGCCAGCGCGACGACATCCGACTGGC
>CAYGXT010000580.1:0-2321 GCA_964353695.1 uncultured Myxococcaceae bacterium | reverse complement strand
CTGCACGGCCCAGGTCGCGAGCAGCGCCGCGGCGCCGAGAGCGAGCGCGGCGAGCAGGAGCCGTGCGCGGCGCTGGAGGCGCCGGCGCGGACGCGCCTGGGGCTCCGCGCTTTGACGGCGCGCTCCGGGCCCGAGCCAGAGATTGCGATCGCCCGCTGCGTGGCTCCGTTTGCCGCCGTTTGCCGCTCTTCTGAGCTTCATGCTGCCCTCCCGACCACACGCACCTCCGGCTCTAGCCGGATGCCGAAGCGCTCGTACACGGCCGCCTGCGCCCTCTCGATCAGCGTGAGCACGTCGGCAGCGCGGGCTCCTCCGCGGTTCAGGATGAAGTTCGCGTGCAGGGTCGAGATCTCGGCCGCCCCGGCACGCAGACCCTTGAGGCCGGCGGCCTCGATCAGCCGACCCGCGAAGTCTGCCGGCGGGTTCTTGAAGACGGAGCCACAAGAAGGCACGTCGAGGGGCTGCGTCTGCGCCCGGCGCCCGCGCAGGCGCTCGACCTCGGCGCGCACGGCCTCCGGATCCGCCGGCACGACGCGCAGCAGCGTGGAGACGATCACGGCGCCCGGCGCGAGCCCCTCCAGGCCGCGATAGTGGGGTCGCAGATCCTGCGGGCCCAGGGCATCGAGCTTCGTCCCGTCGCCGCTCGCAACCTCCGCCTCGATCAGGGCGTCCTTGACCTCGCGGATTCCGATCCCGGCATTCATGGCCGTCCAGCCGCCCACGCTGCCCGGGATGCCGGCGCCGAACTCGAGGCCAGAGAGGCCGTGCTCGATGCAGTAGCTCGTCAGCGTTGCGTGGGAGACGCCAGCCTCGACACGGAGCGCACCCTCGGGCTTGCGTTCGAGGCCGCGGAAGCGACCCAGGTGGATCACTACGCCCTCGATGCCGCCATCGAGCACGAGCGTGTTGAAGCCCGAGCCCAGCACATGGTGCGGGAGCCCGGCGGCGGCGCAAAGGCGCAGCAGCCGCAGCAGATCGTCGCGGTCGGCGGGCCGGGCGAGAGCATCGGCTGGCCCGCCAATGCGGAGGGCATTGTGCCGGGCCATCGGAACGCCGAAGCCTACGCTCTCGCCGAGGAGCGCTTCGAGCGCACAGCGGGTGTCGGCCGCGATCATGAGCTCCCGTCCTTCCCTCGCTCTTCCAGTAGGCGGAGCAGGCGCGGCCCCGCCGTGTGGATGCTGCCTGCGCCGAGCGTCACCACGAGATCTCCGGCCGAGAGCTCGGGCAGCAGGGCCGCCGGCAGGGCGTCGAGGTCGGCCACGAAGCGCACGTCGCGGTGGCCGTGGGCGCGCACGGCGTCGGCCAGCGCGCGAGCATCGATGCCGGGAATCGCATCCTCCCCGGCGGCGTAGATCTCGGTCAGCATCAGCATGTCGGCGTCGATGAAGGCGGTGGCGAAGTCGTTGAAGAGATCGCGGGTGCGCGTATAGCGGTGCGGCTGAAAGGCCACCACGATGCGCCCCTCGTGCACGCCGCGCGCTGCGGCGAGGGTGGCGCGGATCTCGGCCGGATGATGACCGTAGTCGTCCACGACCCGCACGCCACGGGCCAGGCCCTTCGTCTCGAAGCGCCGCTCGATTCCGACGAAGCCCTCGAGCGCCTCGGCGGCCAAGCCGAACGGCACGTCGAGTTCGAGGGCCACGCAGAGCGTAGCCAGTGCGTTCAAGACGTTGTGACGGCCCGGGATACGCAGGCGGACGTCGCCGAGCTTCTCGCCCCGATGACGTACGCCGAAGCGCATGCCCCAACCCGAGGTCTCGACGTCGGTAGCGACGAAGTCGGCCTGGTGCGCGAAGCCGTAGGTCGTGATGCGCCGGGTCATGCGGGGCAGGATCGCCTGCACGCCCGGATGGTCGAGGCAGAGGATCGAGACGCCCCAGAACGGCACCTGATTCGCGAAGCGCACGAAGGCATCGCTCAATGCCTCGTAGCTGCCATAGTGGTCGAGGTGCTCGGGGTCGATGTTGGTGATGACCGCCACCACGGGCATGAGGCGCAGGAAGGAGCCGTCACTCTCGTCGGCCTCCGCCACCAGGAACTCGCCGCGTCCGATGCGCGCACCGGTAGGGTCGGTGCCAGGCGCGAGAACCCGGCCTCCGATGACCGCCGTGGGGTCGAGGCCTGCAGCGTCGAGCACGTGGGCGACGAGGGAGGTGGTGGTGGTCTTGCCGTGGCTCCCCGCCACGGCGATGCCGTGCTGCAGCCGCATCAGCTCAGCCAGCATCTCGGCGCGGGGGATCACGGGGATCTTGCGCCGCTCGGCCTCCAGCAGCTCCGGGTTCGTCGGACGGATGGCGGAGGAGTAGACCACGACGTCCGCG
>CAYGXT010000579.1:0-2321 GCA_964353695.1 uncultured Myxococcaceae bacterium | reverse complement strand
CAATACTTCCTCTTCCCACGACCGGAACCTGCGCGGGTCCGAGCCAGAACAGGCGCGCATCCTCCTCGTAGGCTCCCTCGGGCAGCAACTCGAGGAGTGCCGAGCCGACGGCTGCCTCGACGCGTGTCGCGAGCACCGATTGGCCTTCTGTGCGCATCGTCTTCGCGATCTCGGCGATCTGGCCGCTGCTCTTTCCCGGCGCATAGACGACCTCGGGAAGGCCGCTGCGCAGCGCGCGATGCGTGTCGACGCGCGCATGCCCGAGGTCGACGAATGGCATGCGGGCCAGCGCCTCGAGGGCGTCGTCGGTGGCGAGCTCGCCGGCGCGAACGCGCTCGATCAGCTCCCGCAGGCGCTCGCGGTCCACCCAGACCCCCTCACGACGGAGCAGTATCCCTCACGCAAAGGCCGAGCGCCGGTCCGGCCGAAAAGGCCCCCATGAAGACCGGTGCCGCTGCGCGCTTCGTGGAGCAGGTGGATCTGCTGGTGCGGGCCCGCTACCCCGTGCTCTACGTCGTTACCCACGAGGAGACCAGGCTCGAGTCGCTGCTCCTCGATCTCGCACGCCGCCAGGGCAAACCCCTGTTCGTGTGGACCGCCACACGCGGCATGGTCGCGCTGGCGGGATCCAACGCCGCCGAAGGGCTGCGCTCCGCCACCCCGGCCGAGGTGCTCGAGCGCATCCGCAGCCAGGAGGGAGCGGGTCTGTTCCTGCTGCACGATCTGCACGTGTTCTTCGAGGATCCGCTGCTCGTTCGACGGCTGCGCGACCTCGCGGGCTTCCTCAAGGACACGCACCGCAGCATCGTGATCTCTGCGCCGCGCCTCTCGTTGCCGCCGGAGCTCGAGAAGGACGTGACGGTGCTCGATCTGCCGCTTCCCGAGCCCGATGAGCTGCGCGAGCTCCTGGTCTCGCTCTGCGATCAGCTTCACGACGAGGATCCGAAGCGCGTGCAGCTCGTCCGCGCCGACGCCGACGCGTTCGTACGGGCGGCGCAGGGCCTGACGCTCGCCGAGGCCGAGAACGCCTTCGCGCGGGCCGCCGTTACCGATGGTGTGCTTCGCGGCGTCGACGTCGCCCTGGTGCTGGCAGAGAAGTGTCAGGCGATCCGCAAGTCGGGGATCCTCGAGTTCACTCCGACCGAGACGACGCTCGCAGACGTCGGAGGCCTGTTGCGGCTCAAGGTATGGCTGCGCCGCCGCGGCAAGGCCCTCGATGCCGGCGCGCGCGAGTTCGGTCTTCCGCCTGCGAAGGGCGTGCTGCTCCTCGGCGCGCCGGGCTGCGGCAAGAGCCTTACCGCGAAGGTGGTCGCGCATAGCTGGCAGCTTCCGCTGCTGCATCTCGATCTCGGCCGCGTGTTCTCGGGCCTGCTCGGAGGCTCGGAGGAGAACATGCGCCGAGCATTGCGCATTGCCGAGGGCGTGGCGCCCGCCGTGCTCTGGATCGACGAGATCGAGAAGGGGCTCGCCGGCGGAACCGGCCGCTCCGGCGAGATGGACGGCGGCACGGCACAACGCGTCTTCGGCTCGCTCCTCACCTGGATGTCGGAGCAGACGGCCGGCGTCTTCGTGGTGGCGACGGCGAACCGCATCGAGAGCCTTCCGCCAGAACTTCTGCGGCGCGGGCGCTTCGACGAGGTCTTCTTCGTAGACCTGCCCGACGCGACGGCGCGGGCGGAGATCCTGGCAATCCATTTGAAGCGCCGCGGGCGGGATCCCGCGGGCTTCGACCTCGCGGCGCTGGCCGAGAAATGCGAGGGCTTTTCGGGAGCGGAGATCGAGCACTGCGTGATCGAAGGCCTGTACGAAGCCTTCGACCTCGGTCGCGCACTGACGACCGAGGACGTTGCGCGCGCCATCGCCGACACGACACCGCTCTCTGTCACCTCCGCGGAGGAGATCGAGCGCATGCGCAATTGGGCGGCGACGCGCACGCGTGGGGCCGACGAACCGCGCAGGCTGCAGACCGGTGCGGCTGCGGCGCCGACCCGGCCGCGTCCCGCCCCGCCGGGTATCGTGCGGAGCGGCGGGCGTGTTTAGACGCCGGTTCCGGAAGCTCGAGGTCGGTGGCGAAGCCGGAGCGGCCGGCGCCCCCGAAAAGATCCCGGACCCGACGACTCCGATCTTTCGCCGGAATCTCGAGCTCGACGGCAAGACCGATCGCGACTTCGGCGAGAGCGAGCAGCCGTTGGAGCTAGCGGAGCCTCTCGAGAAGACCGAAACCGCCCAAGAGGCGCTCGCTCCGAACCCTGCGCCTGCTCTCACTCCCACGCTTGTGGACGCGCGAAGCGAGCCCGGCTTCGGCACCGTGCTGGCGGCGG
>CAYGXT010000578.1:0-2321 GCA_964353695.1 uncultured Myxococcaceae bacterium | reverse complement strand
CCCGGCGATCTGGACCCGGGTAGCCAGCACCGTGAGCGCCTCGAAGCCTCTGCTTCCGGTACCTTCGAGCCGAGGGCCGAGAGATGGGGCGTCGCCAAACTGGTAAGGCAGCGGCCTTTGGAGCCGCCATATGCAGGTTCGAATCCTGCCGCCCCAACCCTTTTTCCGAGGACGCGCGCATGCAAGACATGAAGCTCTTCACCGGCAACGCGAACACCGGGCTCGCGCGCGACGTGGCAGCCTACCTCGACGTCGAGATCGGGAAGGCGGAGGTCGGCATCTTCAGCGACGGTGAGGTGAACGTCGAGATCCGCGAGAACGTCCGCGGCATGGACTGCTTCGTGATGCAGTCCACCTGTGCACCGGCCAACACGCATCTGATGGAGCTGCTCATCATGATCGACGCGCTCCGTCGCTCGTCGGCGGGGCGCATCACGGCCGTATTGCCCTATTACGGCTACTCGCGGCAGGACCGCAAGGTCCGGCCCCGCATGCCGATCTCCGCGAAGCTCGTCGCCGATCTGATCGGCGTCGCGGGCACGGACCGCGTGCTCTGCATCGAGCTCCATGCCGGCCAGATCCAGGGCTTCTTCAACGTGCCCGTGGACAACATCTTCGCCACGCCCGTGTTGCTCGACGCGATCCGGCTGCGCGCTGAAGGCGATCTGTGCGTGATCTCACCGGATGCCGGTGGCGTGGAGCGTGCACGCGCCTACGCCAAGCGTCTCGACGCGCCGCTGGCCATCATCGACAAACGCCGCGAGGCTGCAAACGTTTCGCAGGTGATGAACATCATCGGCGACGTGCGCAAGCGGACCTGCGTCATCGTGGATGACATCGTGGACACGGCCGGCACGCTCACGGAGGCGGCACGCGCCCTCGAAGGCGCCGGCGCACGAGCCGTGTACGCGGCGATCACGCATCCGGTGCTGTCGGGCCCCGCGATCAAGCGCATCGACGAGTCTCCGCTGCGCGAGCTCGTCGTGACGGACACCATCCCGCTGCGCCCGGATGCCGTGCAGTGCAGCAAGCTCAAGGTGGTCTCGGTGGCGGCCCTGCTCGGCGAGGCGATCCGCCGCATCAACAACGAAGAGAGCGTGAGCTCGCTCTTCGTCTGAAGCCAATGGCAAAGGGGAACGGATCATGAGCGAGAACGCGCTCGCGGTGGAAGTTCGTGAGGGACGGGGCAAGGGGATTGCGCGCAGGCTGCGTGTGGCCAAGCGCATCCCGGCAATCCTCTACGGGCGGGGCAAGCCGTCCATCGCGGTCTCCCTTGACCCGCTGGTGCTGGAGAAGCTCCTGCGTGCGGGCTCCGCCGGCCTCAACACCCTGATCGACCTCGCCGTTGCCGGCCGTCCCGATCTCGCGGGCAGGGTCGTGATCGTGAAGGAGCTCCAGCGCGAGCCGATCCGCGGCGCGCTGCTCCACGCCGACCTCTACGAGGTGGACCTCACGCAGAAGATCGAGGTCTCCATTCCGATTCACGTCGTGGGTATTCCCATCGGCGTGTCCCTGAACGGCGGCATCCTGGCCGCTGCGCTGCGCGAACTCGAGATCGAGTGCCTTCCGCGCGCGATCCCGGGCGCCATCGAGGTGGATGTCTCGAACCTCGACGTCGGCGAGTCGATCCACGTGCGCGACCTGGTCGTACCCGAGGGCGTGACCGTCCTGTCCGACGCCGATCTCTCGGTGGTGTCGGTCGTGCTGCCGGCGGCGGAGGAAGTTGCGGCGGTGGCCGAGACGCCGGCCGAGGGCGAGGCTGCGGCCGCGACGCCGGAAGAGGCGGCGGCGGGTGGCGAAGAGAAGAAGGGCAAGGACAAGGAGTAGGGCGCTGAAGCTGATCGTCGGCCTCGGCAACCCAGGGCGCCGCTACGCGGGTACGCGCCACAACGTGGGCTTCCGCGTCGTGGAACGCTTTGGCGAGCGGCATCGCATCGCACTCTCGTCCCGAAAGTTCGGCGGCCGCTTCGGCCGCGGCGACGTGGGCGGCATCGAGGTCGGCATCCTCGAGCCCGAGACGTTCATGAACCTTTCGGGCGAGTGTGTCGCCGAGGCGCTCCGGTATCTCCCGGTGGACGACTGGAAGAAGGACCTCGTCGTCGTCTCGGACGACGTCGATCTCCCGTTCGGTCGGCTACGGCTCCGGCCCGGTGGCGGAGCGGGCGGGCATAAGGGGCTGCGCGACATCCTCGAGCATCTGGGCGGCGACGGCTTCGCCCGGCTCCGCTTCGGTGTCGGCCGCCCGGCTGGCGTTCGGATGGACACCGCCGACTTCGTGCTGCAGGGCTTCTCGGAGGCAGAAGAGACGCTGCTGGCTGCGC
>CAYGXT010000577.1:0-2324 GCA_964353695.1 uncultured Myxococcaceae bacterium | reverse complement strand
CGTCCGAGTTGCCGGTGTAGAAGCCACGCTCCTTCTCGACCTTCCCGAGCTGGCGGCAGCGCGGGCAGTAGAAGGTGTCGCCGTGGTTGAGGAGGAAGACGCCCTTGGCGTAATCCTCGCAGTCGGTGTTCTCGCAGTAGCCGACGCCGCGCTTCATGCTGGCCATCCTCTCCGGACCGCCCCCGAGGCCCTTGTCGTTGGTGGATTCGATGGCGGACGTCGCGCGCCGCGATGTCCGGGGTCGAGTTCCAGCTTTCGCAAGCCCCGTGCCAAGGGCCGGTGGGGGGACCGCTACGGCCGGTGGATCAGAGAGTTCTCTAGTGTCGTTGCTGCTTTCCTGCCTGCAGGCGACCGGTTGAGATCGATGTTTCTGGGCGCCTTCCGCGCCCTTCGTGGCAAATCGGGTTCTCCCTTCGCGGGCCCGAACCTCCCCCTCCGCAAATCGCTTCGAAGGCCTGCCGGGAAGCAATCTGCGCCGTGGCAAGGCCAGCGCAGGATCGCGTGGAGCCGGTGCTTTCTGCCTTCAGCGAATGAGGATTGGACGGCAGGCCGGCCCCGGCAGAGAGCCGCGACCGCCGAGCCTACGAGCTTTATACTGCCCGCCTCGGGCGGCTGTCAACCAGGATCTCAATCCGGGCCCACCCCGAGCTGGCGGCGAAGCGCGCGCCGCTCCCGGCCCATGTTGAGGCCGTAGAGGACGAGGGTGACGAGGGCCACCGCGTAGGCTGCCACGAGGAAGCGCACGTTAGCTCGGCAGCCTGGGGCCTGCAGCCCGCGCGGAGCGTATCCGCAGCCCCTCGAGCTGGAAGCGCAGCAGCGTGAGGTAGGCGAAGGCGAGGAGGGCAGCGACGACGCCGGCCAGAAATGGCGCCCCCATGCCCTCGCCGAGACTGCCGCGGCCAATGTTGTTCGGGTGTACGGCCCGGCCGCCGAACAGGTCGATCGCCACATAGTTGAGCGGCACAGCCAAGAGCCCCGCGATGCCATAGACCGCCGCGAAGCGAGCGGTGCGCTCGCTGCCCTCGGTGAAGCTGCGAAGCAGAAGGTAAGCCAGATACACGAACCAGAGCAGCAGCGTCACGGTCAGGCGCGGGTCCCAGCTCCACCAGCGGCCCCAGGTTCCCTTGGCCCAGATCGGGCCCGTCACCAGCACGAGGGTGCAGAAGACGACGCCCACCTCTGCGGCAGAGAGCGCGAGGCGGTCCCACTCGTCCCGCTCGAGCCAGAGATAGAGGGCGCCGCCGACAGCAGTCGTGAAGAACCCGGCGTAGGCCGCGAAAGCCGCCGGCACGTGCAGGTAGAGGATCTTCTGGATCTCGCCCTGCATCGCGTCCACTGGCGCGGTAACGACGATCACCGCCCACGCCGCTGTCGCGAGCAGGAGCGCAAGGCCCAGAGGGCGCCGCCAGCGCTCTGCGCAAAGGTCGAGGGGAGTGTCGTTCATAGCCTCATTCGTCGAGCACGAACTCGAAAAGAACATAGGAAGCGATCCAGAATACCGCATCGGCGACGAGGAGCAGGCGCAGCGGCGCTGCCGGGAGGGCGCCGGTCTCGAGCAGGCCCGCCGTTGCCCGCACGGCGGAGATCAGCACGGGCACCAGCAGCGGCAGCAGCAGCAGGGGCAGCACCAGCTCGCGAAAGCGCGTGCGGACGGCGACGGCGCCGAAGAGCGTTCCGGCTCCAGCGAGTCCGACGGCGCCGAGTACGAGCACGCCCGCGAGCGGGGCGGCGTGCTCGAGGAGGGGGACGTCGAAGGCCAGCTCGAAGGCCGCCGCCGTCACGAGCTGTACGCCGAAGATCAACACCCCATTGGCAAGGGCCTTGCCGAGGAAGATCCAGCCCCGGTCGGCGGGGGCGAGGGCGAGGCCGGCGAGCGCGTCGTTCTCGAGCTCGAGGGCGAAGGCCCGATTGAGGCCGAGGAGAGAGGCGAAAACGGTCGCCAGCCAGAGAAGACCCGGGACGAGCTCGCGGCCCTGTTCCGGCGAGGCCGGCGGCAGCGCAAAGTGGAAGATCACCACCACCAGCAGGGAGAAGAGCAGCATCGAGACCACACGATCGCGGCTTCGCCACTCGCTGAGCAGGTCCTTCCACAGCACGGCCAGAAAGACGTTCATGCCGCAGCTTCCACGGCCGCGAGGTAGGCGGCGTCGAGCACGGAAGCCTCGAGCGCTGCGCCTTCCGCACGGTGCACCACGCATCCGCGCGCGAGCACGATGGCGGCATCGGCCAGCGCCGAGGCGATGGAGAGCTCGTGGGTCACGAGGATGAGGGTCCTTCCCGCCGCCGAAAGCCGTGCAAGGCGCAGTTTGAGCTGTTCTGAGGAG
>CAYGXT010000576.1:0-2326 GCA_964353695.1 uncultured Myxococcaceae bacterium | reverse complement strand
CGACCTCAACCGGGAGTTCGCGACGGGGGCCGCGGACTACCGCTGGAGCGGGTACCACGACAACTGCGTCCATACGCTGCGCAACGCGCTGGCCGCGGCGAGCATCTGGGCGCCGATCTCCGTGCGGACCACGAAGCTGCTCCAGATCTTCCACCTGGCGATCCCGGCGAATGAGGCGATCAACCTGGCTGCGCTCGGCAGCATGGGCCCCGTGGACTCCTACCCGAAGATCTTCGCCGACGATGCAATGCGCGACGCCATGCTCGAGTTCGGTTGGCTGCCGACCCGGCACGGCGCCCTGCTCGTGTCATTGCCCGTCCACGCCAACAATCAGCTCTTTGATCCACGGCCGCGACTGCTCGTGTTCCAAGGCCCCTTCACGTTGCGGAAGACGCGAAAGCTGCTCGAGATGCTCGACGATCCGCGCTTCACCGAGCTCGACGCGAACCTGAGCCATTTCGACGAGATCTACCGCCAGATCCTCGCGCGCCAGGACCAGCCCGACGACGTGTTTGCGCCGCTTCGCGGAGATCGCTATCGGCGGGTGCGCCGACGTTACATCTCTGTGATCGAGGCGGGTCTGCAGGAGGTCGAGCGGATGCGGGCGGGGCTCGGCGAGCGGCCCGGCTCCGCGTCGAGTCCCGCCGAGCCCCTCCGCTCCCGGCCACCTGCTGGGCTGCCGTGAACCGCGCGTAGGGCAAAGAAGGAGGGATCCGCGTACCCATGCTGCGACGCATCTCGAGGCGCGTGATGTTGGTGCTGGCAGCGAGCGCGTTCACGCTGCTGGCCGTCCGCGCCTGGGATTCGCAGCGTGGCCCCGAGCTCGAGCCGTGGCATACCTACAGTCCACACGAGTTGAAGCGCGACGAGCTCGCTCGGCTCGATTGGGCCGCGTATCTGAAGGCCGAGAACGCACTCTTCGACGTGGTGCGAAATTACGTCACGCGGAAGCTCGAGCCAGACGAACGGATTCCCGCGAACCGCTACTTCGAGGGAAGTCCCGTCTATTCGGGAGCGTTCTCGCAGGACTGGAACCGCTCGTTCGTACTCGAGCCCAGCGGGGAGCCCGTCGGCGCCGTCGTCCTGCTGCATGGCCTCACGGATTCTCCGTACAGCATGCGCCACATCGCCCGCCGCTATCGGGAGCTGGGATATGTCGCCATCGCGATTCGGCTGCCCGGGCATGGCACGGTGCCGGGCAGCCTCATCGACGTGGAATGGGAGGACTGGTCCGAGGCCACGCGTCTGGCCGTGCGGGAAGCGCGACGGCGTGCAGGCCCCTCCGCACCACTGCATCTGGTCGGCTACTCCACCGGCGGAGCGCTCGCGATGAAGTACGCGCTCGACGCTCTCGGAGACGAGACTCTGGCTCGGCCTGATCGCATCGTGCTCCTGTCACCGATGATCGGGATCACCGCGTTCGCACGGTTCGCGGGGTGGCTCGGGCTGCCGGCCATGTTTCCCGCGTTTGCCAAGGCGGCCTGGCTCAGTGTGCTGCCCGAGTTCAACCCGTTCAAGTACAACTCCTTCCCCGTCAACGCTGCGCGGCAGTCCTCTCTCCTGGCGCGCGCGCTGCAGCAGCAGATTGCGCGGTACGCGCAGGACGACCGGCTTGCCAGCCTGCCGCCCATCCTCACGTTTCAGTCCGTGGTCGATTTCACGGTCAGCACCTCGGCGCTCGTCTCCTCGCTGTACGCTCATCTGCCGACCAATGGCAGTGAGCTCGTGCTGTTCGATCTGAACCGGAACGCCAAGCTCGGTCTGCTCTTGCTTCCGAGCGCCGACGCCATCCTCGACGACCTGCTGCCCGCTCCGCCGCGCCGCTTCAAGACCACGATCGTCACCAACGCAGGGAGCGACAGCGGCGAGGTCGGGGCACGCGTCGTCGAGGCGGGGGCACTCACGGCGCAGTCTCGTGCGTTGGGGTTGTTCTATCCGAGGGACGTCTTCTCGCTCTCGCACGTGGCGGTGCCGTTCCCGCCGAGCGATGGCCTGTACGGATCGCAGCCGGATCCGGCCGAGCAATTCGGTGTGAACCTGGGAGCCATGGCCTCGCAGGGAGAGCGTGGCATCCTGATCGTCAGTCTGGATTTTCTGAGTCGGACGGCGTCCAACCCGTTCTTCCCGTTCATGCTGGAACGCATCGAGTACGGGATTTCCACAGCGACACGGTAGAGGTCGCGGCCGACGACAACGCCTTCGAGCCGAGCGCGGGGCGTCTCGTCCACGTCGGCCGGACGAGCTCGCCATCGCCCGCAGCGACCCGCGCGCCGGCGACGTGGTCGTGCACTTCCCGCGCATGGGGTACTGTGCGAACAAGGTCGGC
>CAYGXT010000575.1:0-2326 GCA_964353695.1 uncultured Myxococcaceae bacterium | reverse complement strand
CCGCCGAACCCTGCGTCTACAGCTCCCCTCAATGGCCAGCAGCGCCGCTTCCTGCGCGCCCTCGCGCAGCCTCGGCACGCCCTGGTGCAGGTGGGCGGCGCAGGGCTTACGAGCGCCGTGACGTCGGCCGTCTCGGCGGCCCTGCTCGAGCACGAGCTCGTGAAGGTCCGGCTCCATGAGCCCGAGGACAAGCACGCTGATGCCGCAGCTCTGGCCGAGGCCTGCGAAGCACATCTCTGCGGCCTCGTAGGCCATACGGTGATCCTCTACCGCAGGCACCCCGAGAAGCCGCGGATCGTGCTGCCGCAGCGCGGAGCCGCTCGGCCGAAAGGAGGCGCCGCATGAGCAAGGCTCGCACCCGCACGATCCGTGAGAAGGGGCGCGGCGGTCGACGGGCCTCGCGTGGAGTAGCTCATCCCCAGATGGGCGGGCGGCGCTGGCGCCAGGGGCGCGCCTCCTCGAGCTGCGCCGCCAGCCGAAACAGCGTGGCCTCGTCGCCGTAACGCGCAGCAAATTGCATTCCGAGCGGCAGCCCGTCCGAAGTCCATGCCAGCGGCACCGACATGGCCGGCTGCCCCGTCATGTTGAACGGTGCCGTATAGGGGAACGACTCGGCCTGCCGCTGATTGAGCTCGGCCGGATCCGGGTTGAGCGGATCGATGTGCCCGATCCGAGGCGGCGGCGTTGCGGTCACGGGCGTGAGGTAGACGTCCACCTCCTCGAAGAATGCCGCCACCTCGCGGACGAGACGCTGCAGCCAGCGCATACCTCGCAGTGCCTGCACGCCGCTGACGCTGCGCCCGTTCTTCACGATCGACCAGGTAAGAGGCTCGAGCTCCTCCTCACGCAGCTCGCGTCCGAGGCTCTCCGCCACTTCGGCCACCGCGGCGGCCATGTTGGCGGAGGCGACGGGAACGAGGGCGAGGTAGAGCAGCATCTGGTTGATCGGGAGAGCGCGCTCTTCGACCGTGTGGCCGAGAGACTCCAGCAGCCGCGCAGTCTCCTCCACGGCAGCTTTCACCTCCGGGTGCAGCAGGCGCCCATCTGGGCGCGTGGTCGTGAATGCGACACGCAATCGTGTCGGAGGCAGCGACACCTCGTCGAGATAGGAGCCTTGCTTCGGCGGCGGCGCCCACGGCGCCCGCGTCTCGGCGAAGCCAGTAGCGTCGAGCAGTGCGGCGCTGTCCCGCACACTGCGACTCACGCAGTGGTGGACGCTCAGCGGCAGCGCGCGCATCACGTCCTCCGGCCACCAGGGGTTGCGGTCGCGCGAGATTTTGAGGCCGAATAGCCCGCAACAGGAGGCGGGGATGCGGATCGAGCCCATGCCGTCCGAGGCATGCGCGAGCGGCAGCATGCCGGACGCCACCGCAGAGGCCGCCCCGCCGCTCGAGCCGCCCGCGATGTGGTCGGGGTTCCAGGGATTGCGGCAGGGGCCGAAGAGTCGGCCTTCCGTCGTGCCCGTGATGCCGAACTCGGGCGTGTTCGTCTTGCCGAAGATCACGAGGCCCGCTGCACGCTGGCGCTTCACGAGCTCGGCGTCTTCCGCCGGCACGCGCTCGCGCAGCGCGACACTCCCGTCGGTGCGGGGCATGCCGGCTACGTCGAGGTTCAGATCCTTTAGCAGGAATGGGACACCGCGCAGTGTTCCTTCCGGAAGCGGCCCGGCCGACGTGCGCCGCGCCTCGTCGTAGGCCTTGTAGATCACGGCGTTGAGCCGTGGATTGTGGCGCTCGACGTTCTCGATCGCGGCCTCGAGCACTTCGGCCGGCGACACCTCCCGGCGACGGATCAGGTCGGCAAGGCCGAGCCCATCGTGTTCCGCATACTCGGAAAATCCCATGACATCCTCCCGTCGCTGCGATGCGGGGCGGCGTTGCGTGCCAGCTCCGAACACAGTGGCCGGTCCAGAGTAGCGTCAGGCTCCGAGGCGGGCCTTCCAGCTCTCCCAGTCCTCGGGCCTATCCAAATCGAAGGCACCATCGGGGAAGTCCACCGTCGCGACCTCGAGGGCCGCCTGCTCGAGGATGGCCCGGGCGCCAACGTCACCCCGAAGCGCCAGAAGCTGCGGGAAGCGCTCCCGCACGAAGAGCGCGGGCGGGCCCACTACGCCGCCGTAGCGGCAGGCCACGATCGGTTTTCGCGATTCGCGCTGTGTCCGGAGCATCGTCTCGAGAAGGGCTGGAGAGACTGCGGGCTGGTCACAGAGTAGGAGGATCACCGCGTCGACGTCCCGGGAAAGGGCGCCGAGCCCGCAGCGTATGGAGCTCGCGAGTCCCTCACTCCAGTCGTGGTTCTCTACCGTGCGAACTGCCATTCCCTTCAG
>CAYGXT010000574.1:0-2332 GCA_964353695.1 uncultured Myxococcaceae bacterium | reverse complement strand
CTCTGACCTGGGTGCTGGCAGAGCAGGGTCGGGCGACCCCGGCGCAGCGCTACATCGAGGCCATCGAGTTCGTGCATGGCTTCGGTCGGCGCGTCGCCGGGTGGTGGGAGCGGGGCTTCGACCTCCTGCTCACGCCCACCACGGCCGCGCCACCGCCGCGGATCGGGGAGCTCGTCGGCTCGAAGGAGCAGCCGCTGGCGGCCTTCCTGCGTTCGGCGCCGTACGGCGCTTTCACGTCGTCGTTCAACCTGACCGGACAGCCCGCGATCTCGCTGCCCGCGCATTGGAACGCGGCCGGGCTTCCGCTTGGAGCGCAGCTCGTGGCGGCCTATGGGCGGGAGGACCTGCTGCTGCGGGTGGCGTCGCAGCTCGAGCAGGCGCTGCCCTGGCGCGATCGACACGCACCGGTGTAGGGCCTCAGCCGGCCGCAGCCGGAGCTGCTAGCGCAGGCCCCCGCCCCGAAGCTCGATGGCGCGGACCAGCGTGTCGCGGGTGACGGCTCCGAGTACGCGATCGCCGTCCATCACGGGGATCTGGTTCACGTTCTTCGACCCGATGGCGTGGAGGATCTCGCGCACGGGCTGCGTCGGCGTAGCCGTGATGATCGACTCGATGGGCGTCGCGACGCGGCCGACGGGTGTCGTCTCCCAATCCTCGGGAGCCACGCGCTTCACGTCCGAGAGGGTGATGAGGCCCGAGGTGCGTCCGGCTTCCTCCACCAGCGCCCAGCGCCGGCCGCGCATCACGAGATCGCGGGCGAAGGATCCGACCGAGATGCCGGCATGCACGCGCGGCACATCGGGATTCATCACGTCGCGGGCCACGAGGCCCAGGAGCGAGCTCTCGATGGCCGCCTGTCGCACCGTCGCTCCCGAGGCCGAGAGCAGGAACCAGCCGATGAAGGCCGTCCAGATGCCGCCCGGCAGATTTCCGTAGAGCAGGATCTGCGCAGCGCCGAGCCCGATGAAGCTGTAGGCGATCCACTGTCCCACGCCCGCTGCCACGCGCGTGGAGCGGTTGAAATCGCCATTGCGCGCCCAGAGCAGTGCGCGCAGGATGCGGCCGCCGTCGAGCGGAAAGCCCGGCAGCAGGTTGAAGGCGGCGATGATGAAGTTGATCCATGCCAGCCAGTCGAGCATGCTTCCCATCGGCGCCTTGGCTCCCACGGCCCCCGCGATCCAGGTGAAGGCCAGCGCCAGCAGCGCGCTGACCACTGGGCCGGCGACGGCGATCTCGAACTCGGCCCGCGGTGTCGGCGGCTCCTTCTCCATCACGGCTACGCCGCCGAAGATGAAGAGCGTGATGGAGCGTACGCCGACCTTGTGGCGTAGGGCGAGAATGCTGTGGCCGAGCTCATGCAGGAAGATCGATGCGAAGAAGAGGATTGCGGTGGTGGCGGCCAGCAGCAGGCGCAGCGATCCGCTCCAGTCCGCATGCTCCTGGCCGAGCGTCGACGAGAGCGTGATCGTCACCAGGAAGAAGACCACGAACCACGTCGGGTGCAGGAAGACCCGGATGCCGAGTACGCGACCGATCGGGATGCCGCCGTCCATGCGCGCAAGCCTAGCAGCCGGTTGACGCCTGCCCGCCCGCCTTGCAGAGTCGCTCTACACCCGGAAGGAGGCCGTCGATGGAGATCGTGACCGAGCGCGTACGCATCCCGCTGGTTGGAGGTGGTGAGATGGGCGGCACCCTGGCGCGACCGAAGGAGGCGGGCTCGCGCCCTGCCGTGCTCGTCTTCATGGAGATCTTCGGCATCAACGCCCATATCCGCGACGTCGCCGAGCGGGTCGCGCACGAGGGCTACGTGGCGCTCGCTCCTGACTATTTTCATCGCACCGGCCCAGGCGTGGAGTATGGCTACGACGAGAAGGGCATGGCCGAGGGGATGAAGCTCCTCGGCGCGCTACGGGCCGACGAGATGATCGCCGACGCGAGGGCAGCGATCAGCTTCCTGCGCGCGCGCAAGGACGTTCGTGGCGACCGCATCGGCGCCATGGGCTTCTGCGTCGGTGGCCACATGACCTACCTGGTGGCCTGCGAGACGGACGTGCGGGCCTCGGCGAGCTTCTATGGGGGCGGTATTGCTGCACCGAAGGGGCCGGGGGGCGGCATTCCGACGCTCGACCGCAGCTCGAAGATCGGGGGCACGATTCTCTGTCTCTTCGGCGGGAAGGACGCGATGATCCCACCCGTCCAGGTCGATGCCATCCGTACGGCCCTCGTGACGAGTGGAGTCAGGCATCAACTCCAGGTGTATCCCGAGGCCGGCCATGGCTTCTTCTGCAATCAGCGCCCGTCCTATGACGAGACGGCGGCCGGCGATGCCTGG
>CAYGXT010000573.1:0-2344 GCA_964353695.1 uncultured Myxococcaceae bacterium | reverse complement strand
GTGCTGCCGAGATAGACGTGCGCCGAGAGCCAGCCTCGCAGCGGCGCCCCCCCCGCTCCGTAGCGCCGCTTGCGTACGCCGATCCAGAGCAGCCAGAGCATGAGCATCGCGCACAGGATCCCGAGCCCGTAGCCAACGGCAGTATCGCCGCGCCGCCCGCCCGCCGGAACGATCCAGGCGTAGGCCGCCAGCGACATCATCAGCAGCAGCAACGAGAGCTTCAGCCAGCGCAGCTGCGCGTAGCCGAGGAAGGATTGCGGGCCGATCACGGCCTACGGCTCCAAGCTCAGCACTTCGTGGATGTACTCGCGCGGGGCCAGGCGAACGATGGCGCCCGTGGGACACGCCGATACGCAGGCCGCCCGGCTGCCGCCGCCGCGCCGCGGGGGCAGGTTCGTGCAGAGGTCGCACTTCACGGCCTTCCGGGCCGCGTGCGGATCGGGACGCGGCTCCGGCCTCGCACCGAAGAGCAGTCGCGCGACGAGCCCCGGGCGCCGCTCCCGTCCGACGCTCGCCATCTGGATCACATCATACGGGCAGTTCACCGCGCAGTTCCCGCAGCCAATGCAGTTGTCGAGGATGTAGACCTCGCCGGAGGGCTTGCGCCGAATCGCGTCGGGCGGGCAGTCGGTCATGCACTTCGGATTCTCACAGTGCCGGCAGCTCGTCGGCACGTGGATCGTGCCGAAGGTCGGCCCTGCCTCGCGGTCGAGGCGCGAGACGCCGGCGTGGGTCCCCGCGCACGCCGTCTCGCAGCCGTTGCAGCGGATGCAGAGCGCTTCATCGATCAGCAGCAGGTCCGTCGCCTCGCCCACGCCCGCGCGCTCGAGAAAGCTCACGAGATCGGTGGCGCGTGTGTCGGCCAGGGCGCCGATCTGCTGCGCGAGGTCTTCGAGCTGCTCGTGCTCGAAGCGAGCCTGGATCTCCGGATGGCGCTCCAGCAAGGGGCGCACGGCCTGCGTCGGCAGGCGTACGCTCTCGGTCTGGATCGTGGCCCTCACCGTGGCGTTGCGCCGGCCCTCGGTCGAGATCAGAGCCGTCTCGCCGACGTAGTTGCCGGCCTGCACGTAGGAGATCACCTGCTCGCGGCCTGCGCGGCGCTTCGAGACCGTCACGGAGCCGACCCGGACGAAGTGCAGGCCGTCCGGTTCGTCGCCCTCGGCGAAGAGCGTCTCGCCGCGCTTGAAGATGTGGACGCTGGCAGCCTCGGCCAGCGTCCGGAGCTCGCCGGACGGGACGCCGGGGAACTCCTTCTCCAACCGTCGTACGAGGAAGGTCGTCTCGATCACGCGCTTCACGTCATCGGCCGAGCGGATCAGCCGGTTCATGGAGAGGCGCGGCGTCTCGATTACGACGCAGTTGCTCGCGGCCCGCACCGTGCCGCTGCGGCGGCGGCCCGAGATCAGGCTGCCTTCGCCGAAGAACTCGCCCTGGCCGAGCTCGAAGCGCCGCAGCGCACGCTGCCGCTCGTCCTGCAGGTCGCTGTCGGCGTCGGCATCCGAGGCCGGCAGCGTCACCTCCACCTGGCCTTCGAGGATCGTATAGAAGCTGTCGGTGAAGTCGTTGCGCTCGAAGATCAGAGCACCACGGCGCAGGGTGTGGACGGCAGAGTCGACCAGGAATTCGCGGAGCTGAACGGGCGTGAGCGGACCGAAGAGCGGGAGAGTGGAGCGGATGCGCTCGATGATCTCGCCGACGCTGCCGGGCAGACCGGCGAAGATCTCGTGCAGGATCGGCTCGTCGGCTGGCACGACCGGGTGGCCGAGGATGTGTTCGATCACCTCGAAGCCCTGGTTCATGCAGTTCTTGATCAGCGGGTAGCCGGCCAGCGCACCGATCACGTGCAGACCCGGCACGTTCGTCTCGTAGGTCTCGCTGACCGCCGGCACCGCGGCACGATCCTTCGACGGGAACGTGATGCCGAGGCTCTCGAGGAAGCGGCGCGGCGGGTCGGCGCCGAGGCGCCCGATCACGAGATCTGCGCCGAGCGTTACGCTGCCCCCCCGCGTCTGCAGCACCACGCTGCCCGGCTCGAAGCGCTCGACCTCGGCGAAGGTGTGATAGGCGATCCTTCCCGCCTTGATGGCGGCCTCTGCGAGTGCGCGATTGCGCGCCTTGGCGCGATCGATCTCGCCGTGCCGGTTCACGAGGACGACCTCGTTGTCGGTCTCCACGAGCGCCAGCGCGTTCTCGATGCCGGCGTCGCCGACGCCGAAGATGACCACGCGCTTTCCCGTGTGCGAGCCGGGATCGTCGAGCTGGTAGCTGACGTGGGGCAGGTCGGCGCCCGGCACCTCGAAGCGGCGCAGGTTTCCCTGCAGGCCGATGGCGAGGACGATGCGCG
>CAYGXT010000572.1:0-2345 GCA_964353695.1 uncultured Myxococcaceae bacterium | reverse complement strand
GGCGACGCAGGTCCGATGGCCACGGTCGAGCCCCTCGACCTGCCGCACGAGACGTGGCGCAAGCTCGTCTCGCCCGAGGCGTACACCGTGCTCTTCGAGGAGGCGACGGAGCGCTCGCGCACGAGCCCTCTCGATGGGGATAAGCGTGCGGGCATCTACGTCTGCGCGGCGTGCTTCCTTTCGCTCTTCGAATCGTCGGCGAAGTTCGACAGCGGCACCGGCTGGCCGAGCTTCTTCCGTCCCATCGAGGGGCACGTCGGGACCAGGCGCGACTTCAAGCTTCTGCTGCCGCGTACGGAGTACCACTGCGCGCGCTGCGGTGGCCATCAGGGCCACGTCTTCGACGACGGCCCGCCGCCGACGGGTCTTCGCTACTGCAACAACGGCGTTGCGCTGCGCTTCGTGCCCGAAGGCGAGCCGCTGCCGGCGCTTCGCCCGTGAGGCTGCCCGCGGCTGCCCTCGCTTTCGTCGCGGCCGTGCTCCTCGCAGGCATCGCACGCGCTGAGACCGCCGTTGCCACCTTTGCGGGCGGCTGCTTCTGGTGCATGGAGCCGCCCTTCGACGTTCTGAGTGGCGTGCTCTCCACCACCTCCGGCTACACCGGAGGGCGTACACAGAGCCCCAGCTACGAGCAGGTCTCGGAGGGCGATACGGGCCATGTCGAGGCGGTGCAGATCGTCTACGACCCGAAGCAGCTGAGCTACGAAAAGCTACTCGACGTCTTCTGGCACAACGTCGATCCGACCATGAAAGATCGCCAGTTCTGCGACGTGGGCTCAGCGTATCGGGCAACGATCTTCGTACACGGCGCCGAGCAGAGACGGCTCGCCGAGGTCTCGCGGGCCGCACTGCAGGCGTCGGGGCGCTTCGGTCATCCGATCGTGACCGAGATCGTGGAGGCCGGCCCGTTCTACGCGGCCGAGGAGTATCACCAGGACTACTACCAGAAGAACCCGCTCCGCTATAGCTACTATCGCGACCGCTGCGGGCGCGACGCAAGGCTGCGGGACCTCTGGGGCAAAGACGCGGCGGCGCACTGAGACGCATTGAGACGAAACGGGCCCGGCCTCAGCCGCCTTGCTTCTACTCGGCCTTCCGTTTCAGCGCGTGGTCTTGCTTCGACTCGATCGTCTGACCGTTTCGATCGAGCGGCTCGAGACGATCGCCGCCGACCTCGCGGAAGCTGCGCATCTCATCGGGCTTCTCGGGATTGAGCTGGATCACGGTTGCTTCCGGATCCTTCTCCATGCCGAGCGCCGCCTGCCACGGCCCCTCCGACGTGATCGTCTTCCCGTCGCCCTGCCCGCCGAGCCTGGTCTCGCGCAGCATAAAAGTGTCAGGCTGGAGAAAGAGCGTGAGCTCGGTGAGGACGCCCTCGCAATCGGCGCACGGAAGCGTGCCTTCGAATACCCCGAGCGGGCTGCGGTCGAGGTCGGCAGATCCCTCGCCCGATGGCACCGCGGACTCTGCAGCGTTGGGGGAGGCAGGGCTCGGCGCCGGAGGCAGAGCGGCGGCCGGCGGCGGGGAAGGCTCCGCGGCGGCGGGCGGCTCCAATGCGGCCGGCGTCTCCGCCTTGCGCTCGGAGCAGGCGGTGGCCAGGCCGAGCACGAGAATCGCGGCAGCGAGAGCCTGGGAGCAGAACGCCGGACGCTGGATCACGGGAAGCCCTCCTTCGCATCGAAGTCTCGGAAGCATCATTGTGACACGGTCCGCGCGTCCGGCACGCCGCTACCTCCAGGCTCAGCTCGGCCCGCCCCCGAAGATCTCACGCTGCGCACGCCGCATGAAGAAGAGCCCAAGCGCTGCATTGAAGAAGATGAAGAAGTTATGCATGCAGAGGCCGAAGGCTGCCGCCTCCCCCACATGGTCGGGAAAAAGCTGCGTCCACATTGTGATGGCCACCGCGCGCATCGGGCCCGGGACGGCCGCCCCGAAGAAGATGACGGGCAGGTAGCCGAGCATCTGGCCGAGGCTGGCCTCGATGCCGAACAGGCCGAGACACCAGGTATAGACGAAGACGGCCAGCAGCAGCGCCGGCGAGCGCATGACGAGGATCACGAGATACTGCCATGGCGTCGCTTGCCGGAAGGCATGGAAGATCTCGCGTTCGCGCAGCTTCGAGCCGGGCAGGATGCTGCCCCGGAAGTAGAGAACCCACAGCACGAGGAAGATGGACGCCATGAGCGCCACGAGCGGAATCTGATGGAAGATCGCCGGCAGCGAGCTCCAGCGCAGGATCGCGCCGAACGTGGCCCAGGCCAGCAGATAGTAGAACTCGCAGAACATGATGAAGAGCATGCTCGAGCCGACCTGCCAGCCGGGGACGCCGTCGCGGCGGTTCAGGT
>CAYGXT010000571.1:1896-2353 GCA_964353695.1 uncultured Myxococcaceae bacterium | reverse complement strand
CCTCGTTGCCACCGACTTCTCGCCGACCGCGTCGGCCGCACTCCAGTGGGCCCTCGAGCTGGCCAGGGCGCACGGGGCGCGGATCGTCCTGGTACACGCCTTGGCGCCGCCGATTCCGCCGGCTGCCTCGCCGGACTTCGTGACGCTCCCGCCCGACTTCCAGGATCAGTATCGCGACCTGGCCCTGCGCAGGCTGGCCACCGACGTCGAGGCGGCGCGCACGAAGGGAGTCGAGGTCTCGAGCGATCTCGACATCGGCCCGGCTTCGCCCCTCGTAATCGAGCTGGCGACCAAGCACGGCGCGGACGTGATCGTGATCGGCACCCGCGGCATGACGGGCTTCCGGCATTTGCTCCTCGGCAGTACGGCGGAGCGGGTGGTGCATGGTGCGGCGGTGCCCGTTCTCACGGTGCACCCCGGCGATACGTTGATCGCCGCCGGCGCCACGTTGACGGTC
>CAYGXT010000571.1:0-1886 GCA_964353695.1 uncultured Myxococcaceae bacterium | reverse complement strand
CAAGCACCGGCGCATCAAGACGATCGTCGTGCCGACGGACTTCTCCGACGACGCCACCCTCGCCATCCGCACGGCAGAGCGCGTATTCGGGCCCGACGAGCGCGACTCGAAGCTCGTGCTCGTGCACGCCTATCACCTGCCCGTCGAGTTCACGGCGCTCGGGGCCGTGCCGATGGCGCCGCGGCTCTTCGCCGACGCAGCCGAGCAGGCGCGAGAGCGCCTCGAGCAGACCGCGAAGCCGCTGCGCGAGACCGGGCTGCGCGTCGAGACCGTTGCGCAGGAGGGCTACCCGCCCCTCGTGATCGAGGAGGCCGCGCGGGAGGCCAACGCGGACCTCATCACCATGGGCACCCATGGCCGCTCGGGGCTGCGGCACCTGCTTCTCGGCAGCACGGCAGAGCGCGTGGTGCAGCATGCGCCCTGCCCGGTGCTCACGATCCGCCGACCGCGGTAGCGCGGGGAGCGGACCGCCGGGCCGTCAAGGTCGGCCAGGAGGTCGAGGACGGCCCTGTTGGCGGCCCCGGTCGTGCCGCAGGTTGCTCGGATGTTGCTGTCCGATTCTATGTCGGATAATATCCGCTCCAGAAACGGTATCTAACAGGATATCCCATGCTCCACCAAGCCACGGCTTTGACCGGAGAGGAAGCCGAGGTCCTCGTCAAGATCGACGAGGCGCGGCGAAATCTCAGCTATGCGGTGAGCCAGTCGCGCCGCTGGGTGGGGCTCCTGCGCCGTAACACCTATGCGCGGGCGATTCGCGGCTCCAATAGCATCGAGGGTTACAACGTCACGGTTGACGATGCGCTGGCAGCCGCTGAAGGGGATCAGCCGTTCGATGCCAATGCCCAAACTTGGGCTGCGATCACGGGCTACCAGAACGCGATGACGTACGCCCTACAGCTCGCAGAAGATCCGCATTTCAAGTATGAGGAGGCCCTTCTTCGGTCTCTTCACTTCATGATGATGCAGCATGATTTGACGAAGAACCCAGGACGCTGGCGTCCAGGCCCGATCTTCGTCCGCAATGATGATCGAGACGAGATCGTTCATGAAGGGCCTGCGGCAGAGATGGTATCACCGCTGATGGGCGAGCTGGTCGCATGGCTTGAAGACCACGACACGTCATCTCCGATCATGATCGTTGCTGCCATGGCTCACCTGAATCTCGTGATGATCCATCCTTTTTCTGATGGCAACGGTCGAATGGCCAGATGCCTTCAGACGCTGATTCTTGCTCGAGAAAAGATCCTCCATCCGATGCTTTGCAGCATCGAGGAATATCTTGGAAGGAACACGCCGGCGTACTACGCCGTTCTCGCCGATGTTGGGAAAGGCTCATGGCAGCCAGAGAACGACGCCAGGCCATGGATCAGATTCAGCCTCACTGCCCACTACCGCCAGGCGATGACGCTCAATCGACGGCTCAAGCATTGGAGCCGAGTATGGGAAGAGCTAGAACGCCACGTCATGCACATGAATCTTCCAGAGCGGTCGATGCAAGAGCTCGTCAATGCTGCCATGGGGTATCGGGTCAGAAACTCGACGTATCGACTAGCCGCAGAGGTTTCTGACAATGTAGCAACGAGAGACCTGAAGGTACTGGTGGATCAACGCCTTCTGATCTCGAAGGGAGAACGCAGGGGAAGATGGTACGAAGCCGCACCGCTTCTTACTGCGATTCGAGAGAGATTCAGAGAGAGCGGTCCAATCGAAGATCCGTTCACGAGCATCGGTCAGCAACGGCTATCTTGAGGCGGACCGTCAATCGAGGCGCCGCTCCGCGCTGTAGCGGACCAGCGGCGGGCGGCCCGCGCGGACGCCGAGCTCGAAAACGAGATGGTCCGGCGCCTCGCCGAGACAGCGCATCATGCCCGCGTGTACGCCGC
>CAYGXT010000570.1:0-2354 GCA_964353695.1 uncultured Myxococcaceae bacterium | reverse complement strand
CACGGCGGCTCGGCGTGCAGCGCGCCGCGCTGACGCTGACCCACGACCCCTCGTGCTGCATCGGGCAGGTCGTACTCGAGGGCGACCCGTGAGTCTGGACGACCGACTGCACTGGCTCCTGGTGGACGCGGCGGGCATGCGCCTGCGCGACCGCCACACGATCGAGACGCTCGGCGTTCCCGGGGAGCTGTTGATGGAGAGCGCCGGACGCGCAGTCGCCGGCGAGGCCCTCGTGCTCGGAGGCTCGAGCCGCGGCGTCCTGGTCGTCTGCGGCTCCGGCAACAACGGGGGGGACGGGCTCGTGGCGGCGCGTCACCTCCACCTGTTGGGGGTGCGGGTACGCGTCGCCTTGTTAGCGCGGGCCGAAGCGCTGCGCGGGGACGCGGCTTCGAATTTTGAAAGGGCGCGGGAGGCGGGCGTCTCGTTCGCGGCGCCCGATGCCGCTCCCGAACGCGGCGAGCTCATCGTGGATGCTCTCTTCGGCACGGGTCTGGCGAGGCCGGTGGCCGGTGCTGCGGCACAGGCCGTCGAGCGCATTCGGCGGGGACGCCGCGAGTCCAGCTGTCGGGTCCTGGCGGTGGACCTGCCTTCCGGTCTCTCGGCCGACACCGGCCAGCCCCTCGGACCTTGCGTCGAGGCGGACGTCACCGTCACGCTCGGCCTGCCCAAGGCGGGCCTGGCCCTCGAGCCGGGCCGCACGTTCGCCGGCAGGATCCGCGTCGCGAGGATCGGCATCGCCGACCAAGCGCCGCAGGCCCCCGCTGCCGCGGTTCTCTGGACGCGGGCTGGCGCCGCGGGGCTGCTCCCCTTGCGGCCCTCTGCCGCCCACAAGGGATCCTTCGGGCATGTGCTCGTCGTGGCCGGCTCCGAGGGCAAGACGGGAGCGGCGGCGCTCGCGGCCCACGGAGCCGGGCGAGCGGGAGCAGGGCTGGTGACCATCGCCTGCCCGGCGAGCCTCCACGACATCCTCGAAGAGAAGTGCACGGAGGCCATGACGGTTCCCGTGCCCGAGACGCTCGCCCGAAGTCTGGCCGCCGCAGCCGAGAAGCCCCTGCTCGAACTCGCGTCTGCGCGGGACGTGGTGGCCCTCGGTCCGGGGATTGGCGAAGACCCCGAGACCGCGGCGCTCGTGCGCGCACTGGTGCCGGTGCTGGCGCGGCCGCTCGTTCTCGACGCCGACGGGCTCAACGCCATCGCCGCCAACCCGGCGCTGTTGAAGGGGCGTAGGCATCCGACTATCGTCACGCCGCATCCGGGAGAGGCGGCACGCCTGCTCGGGCTCGAGTCGCAGGAGATCAACGCCGACCGGATCGGGATGGCGCTCGCCCTCTCGGAACGGACCGGCGCAGTCGTGGTACTGAAAGGGGCTGCCACGGTTACGGCAGCGCCCGATGGCCGGGTGGTCGTGAACCCGACGGGCGGGCCGATCCTCGGGACGGGCGGTACGGGGGATGTCCTCACGGGCGTGATCGCGGGTCTCCTGGCGCAGGGGCTGGAGCCGCTGGTGGCGGCGGCCCTGGGCGTCTACCTGCACGGGCTTGCGGCGGACGGGCTGGCCGAGCGTTTCGGTCCGGCCGGCGCGCTCGCGGAAGATGTGGCGGCGCAGATCCCGGTAGCCATGCAGCGGCTGCGGCGCCTGCGAGCGGAACGAGCCAGAGATGCGGAGAGGGCAGCCAGTGCGATCAGGATGGGAAGCGCAGCGGAGAGAGCAGCCGGAGACGAGCGCAGCCTTTCGTTTTCGTTCCCCGAGCCCTGAGGCGACTCATGCGGTGGCACGCGCCCTGTCGTCCGTGCTCGAAGAGGGCGGCATCGTGATCGCGCTGAGCGGACCACTCGGTGCGGGCAAGACCGGCTTCGTGAAGGGACTGGCGGAGGGGCTCGGCCTCGATCCGGGCATCGTCTCGAGCCCGACCTTCGTGATCGCCCACGAGTATCCCGTGGCCCGGCGTGGCATGCGTCTGGTGCACCTCGACCTCTACCGTCTCGAGCGCGCGGCGGAGCTCGAGGCGACGGGCTTCCTCGATGTCCTCGACGAGCGCAGCGTCGTCGCCATCGAGTGGGCCGATCGGATTCCCTCGGCGCTGCCGCCGGACCATCTCGAGATCGAGCTCTCGGGGCCGGACCCCAGCGGCAGCGAGGCAGAGCGATTCATTTCAGTGCTGGCGCACGGGCTGCTCTCCGCGTCCGTGTTGCGGCGTTGGCGACTGTGCCTGGGGGTCTCGGGTACAGTCGAGGTGGAGAACCTGGGATGTCCCTGATCGTCCAAAAGTTCGGCGGCACGAGCGTCCGCGACATCGAGCGGATCCAGAACGTGGCCCGGCGCGTCGTGGCGACGAAGCAGGCGGGCCACCGCG
>CAYGXT010000569.1:0-2360 GCA_964353695.1 uncultured Myxococcaceae bacterium | reverse complement strand
TTGTGCTCGTGCCTCCCCGCACGAACCCCTGAATGCCGGCAAGGGAGAGCATGGACATGGCTGCGACGGCAACGCCGTACAGGCCCGCCAGAGCGTTGCAGAGCAGCATCGCAATCACGATCACGATGACCGGCGCCACCGTGGCCTGCATGCCGACGGCGAGACCGGCGATGATGTTCGTGGCATGCCCACCGCGGGAGGCGTCGGCGATCTTGATCACCGACTTCGCCTTGCTTCCCGTATACACATCTGTGATCCACATCATGGCGCCCGTTACCAGGCCGCCGATCGCGCTGCACAGGATCAGGCTGAGCTTGGTCAGTGCCGCGGCGCCCGTGGCCTCGGGCATCGGCAGGAAGGCCGTGAGCAGGGCGATCCCAAGTACGGAGATGCCCGTCGCGACCGCGAGGCCCTTGTACATGGCGCCCATGATGTTCGGGACGCGGCCGCCCTCGGCCGGCGCAACCTGCACCAGGGGAATCGCGATCACGGATCCGAGGATGCCGACGGCTCCCACCAGCAGGGGATAGCCGAAGATCACCAGATTCCCCGGGTAAAGAATGTTCGCCAGCAGCATCGCCGCCACGGCCGTGACGCCGTAGGTCTCGAACAAATCTGCCGCCATGCCGGCGCAGTCGCCGACGTTGTCGCCCACATTGTCGGCGATCACGGCCGGGTTGCGCGGATCGTCCTCGGGAATGTTGGCCTCGACCTTGCCGACGAGATCCGCACCCACGTCAGCAGCCTTGGTGAAGATGCCGCCTCCGAGGCGGGCGAAGACGGAGATCAGCGAGCCGCCGAAGGCGAGGCCGAGCAGGGCTCCCGAATGCTCGGGGCCGGCAAGAACCGCGACCGTCGCGATCGAGAGCATGCCGAGGCCGACGACCATCAGGCCGGTCACCGCGCCACCCTCGAAGGCAAGCCCGAAGGCGCGCTGGAAGCCCGACCTCGCGGCCTCCGCCACGCGGACGTTGGCGCGCACCGAGACGTTCATGCCGATGAAGCCCGCCGAGGCGCTGGCCAGCGCGCCGAGGACGAAGCCGAGCGTGGTCCAGAAGTCGGTCGCGATCAGGAGCAGGACGGCGATGGGCACGCCCACCATCGCCACCGTCCGATACTGCCGGCCCAGGAAGGCCTCGGCGCCGGAACGGATGGCGGCCGAGATCTCGAGAGCACGGGGCGAGTTCGCCGGCGCCGAGAGCACCTTCCGGTACAGCCGGAAGCCGGAAAAGAGGGCAAGGCCGGCCGCCAGGAAGGCGACAATCAATGCGAAGGACATGCGCGTTTTCTCCCGAAATGGCGGCAGAACCTAGACATTCCGAGCCCCAACGTCCAGACCTGCGGGCCGCTCAAGAAGCCGAAGCGGCCGCCTGCAGCCAGGGCTCCACGCGCTCCCGCCAGACGCGCTCTGGATCCTCGAGCAGGCCGAGTCGGAGTGCGCAGTCATACAGGAGCACGCGATCGGAGCCCGGCCGGCGCGGCGCGCGCGGGTGGACGGCGTCGACCGCCAAGGCGCCCGTGAGGTGCAGGAACTGCGCCGCCGCATGCTTGTAGGCCGGCACGGGGGTGCGGAAGCCCACGTTGCCGAGATGCTGGAGGGCGTCGTTCTGGGCGAGAAAGCTGGCGCTTCCCTCGGCCAGCGCGTGGTCGCGCTCGGCAAAACGCTCCGGCGTGAAGGTCGAGAGCCCGAGCAGGTAGTCGCTGCCGTAGGCCACGAGGTCGATGGCGAGATCGTTCCCGGTATAGATCCGAAACTCGGGGCGCAGACGGTCGCGCGCGGCCAGCCGCGCCAGCTCCGCCGTACGCTGGAGCGAGGAGTGCTTGGCGCCGAGAAGCTTCGGCAGCGCCAGGATGCGCGCAAAGCTCTCCTCATCCCAGATCTCGCCGTGGGGAGCGAAGACCGGCGAGAGCTCGAAGGCCAGTGCCCGCTCCGTCCGCGCGAGGATGCGCGCGTAGAACTCGGCCTTCGCCGCCGGCGCGAGAGCGTGCATCGCGCGACACTGCACGAGGACGGGGATGCCGCCCCGCGACTCGATGCTCGAGATCGCCTCGTGGTAGGCCGCGATCGGATCGCCGCCCGCAACCGGGAAGGCTCCCGCGTAGAACGCTACGCCTGGGCCGAGAACGCGGCGGGTGGCGTCGAGCACCGCGACGCGCTCTTCCGGCGCGAGCAGGTCCACGAAGCCCGTGTCCATGTTGACGGCCGCGTCGAGCCCGGCTCGCCGCGTTCGCAGCAGATGTCGCTCGAAGGCCGCCCAGTCGATCCGACCCTCTGCAGTGTAGGGCAGAAGCAGGGCCGAGATTCCGTGTACGCGCCGGCCGGGCTGCAGCCGCGCAAAGGCCGCCGCCAGCGAGCCCTC
>CAYGXT010000568.1:0-2365 GCA_964353695.1 uncultured Myxococcaceae bacterium | reverse complement strand
AGCGGGCGCCCGCGCTGAGTCTGCGTGTTGCCCGCAACGTCGCGGGATTGCGGCGCGCTACCGTTGCAATGCTCGCTTGCGCAACGGGCCCTGCGAGGCCACCGCTGAGACCCTCGAGAGGATCGCAAGCCGCGGCGCAGGGCCCGAAGACGGCCGCTGCCGCGCCGCGGCTGGACGACGCCGACGCCGCGAAGATCAAAGCCCGTCCCGATCCAACCTCGCAGATGACACCAGCGCCCGAGCCCGCGCCCGTCGCGCCCCGTTACGAGCGCTACGTGCTCCTCGATCAGGCGCTCGTCCGTTATCGCGCGCTGGCCGCAGATCCGGCGTTCACGCCGCCTCCGAATCTCGCTGGGCTGCGTCCCGGGATGCGAAGCCCCTTCCTGCCAGCGCTCCGGCGCTGGCTCGAAGCGCTCGGCGATGCAGCACCGGGCAACGCCGCTACTGCGCGCAGCGACGTCTACGATGGCGTGCTCGCCCTCGCCGTGAAGCGCTTCCAGACGCGACACGGCCTCGCGGCCGACGGAGTGATCGGCAAGGGCACGGCGCAGGCGCTCCAGATTCCGCTGCGCCAGCGCGTTCGCCAGATCGAGCTCACGCTCGAGCGCTGGCGCTCTCTCCCAGTCCCCGGCCCGCGGACCGCGATCCTGGTGAACGTCCCTGAGTTCCGCCTCTACACGCTCCGAGCCGAGAGCGACGGGACGGCAGGCGGCGGCGGCCTCGACATGAAGGTGATCGTCGGCAAGGCCCTCGAGACCGAGACTCCCGAGCTCTCGGGAGAGATGGAGTCCGTCGTCTTCCGCCCGTCCTGGGGCGTGCCGCATAGCATCGTGGTGAAGGAGATGCTGCCGAAGATTCGCAGCAACTCTGGCTACCTTGGCAAGGAGCGCCTCGAGATCGTGGGCGCCGGCTCGCCGACGCAGGCCGTGACGAAGGCCACACTCGCGGGCCTCGCATCGGGTGCGCTGGGTCTGCGCCAGCGGCCTGGACCTGAGAACTCGCTCGGGCTCTTGAAGTTCGTGGTTCCGAACGACGAAGACATCTACCTGCATGGCACGCCGGCGGAGAGCCTCTTCGCGCGACCGCGCCGTGACTTCAGCCACGGCTGCATCCGCGTCGAGGATCCCGTGGCGCTGGCGGAGTACGTCCTGCACGATCAGCCGGCCTGGACGCGCGCGCGGATCCTGGCCGCCATGCAAGCCGGCAGCACCAGCCAGGTCGAGCTGCTGGAGCCGATCGCCGTGCACGTCGAGTACATGACGGCCGTGGCGCAGCCCGGCGGCGAGGTGCGCTTCTTCGAGGATCTCTACGGCCGCGATGCCGAGCTCGAGAAGCAGCTCGCCGGCAGCTATTCCGACCGCTGACGGGCCGATGCCACGCGCGTCGGAAGCCGGCTCTCGTCGCAGCGCAGATAGGGCGAGCGACTCAAGAAGTCAGGATCGGATCCGTAGACGAAGACGGCGGCGCCGCCGCGTAGGCGCTCGATCACGCTGGCCGTCACGCCCGGATCGAGAGCGGGGCAGCCGAGGCTGCGACCGAGCCTCCCCCAGCGTGCCACGTGCGCCTGGCTCACATAGCTCGCGCCGTGCATCACGATGGCGCGCGCGTCGGCCTGATCGTTGAAGCCCGGCTCGAGCCCCTGGAGTCGCAGCGAGAGGCCGTGCTTGCCGAAGTAGGCGTCTTTCGCGATGAAGAAGCCAAGGCTCGACTGATACGAGCTCGGCTCGTTCGAGAACTGCTCGGCGAAGAGCTCACCACTACCGCGACCGTGGGCCACGAGCTCCTGCTGCAGCACGTGACCCGAATCGGTGTCGATCAGCCAGAGCCGCTTCTCGGTAGACGGGAGCGAATAATCGATCAACGCGAGAGTCGGCTTCGAAACCTCTCCGCGCGACTGTGCGCAGCGATAGGCGCGGAGTGCAAGATCGAGGACGTCGGGCGGCGGGGGGACGAGGGCAACGGCAGGAAGAGGAAGGAGCGCGACGACTGCGAGAACGAAGCAGAGCTTGCCCACGCGGCGCGCCAACTCTCGCATCCATTCCCCCCAGACCGGCGCCTTCGCCAGCCCTTCGTACCAGCCCCTGCTGCGGGCTGCAACCAAAACACTGGAACGGCAGCCGGGGGAGGCGTCTTTAGGCGGCTACCGCCGCCCGCCGCCCCCGCCTCCGCGACCGCCTCCGCCGCCCCCGCGAGATCCTCCTCCATAGCCGCCACCGCCCGCGCGAGCCCCTCCGCCGAAGCTGCCGCCGCCCATGGACCCTCCTCCGTAGCTCCCTCGCGTCTGGCTGGGCATCCCGCTGCCGCTCCACCCGGCGTTGTTGGTGCTGATGGCGCGGTCCATGCGCTGGGTATTCGAGAGTGAGCC
>CAYGXT010000567.1:0-2370 GCA_964353695.1 uncultured Myxococcaceae bacterium | reverse complement strand
AGCCGCTTTACCGCGAGCGCCAACGCCACATAGGCCCCCGTGACGGCGCAGGTCCGTGTCCCGCCGTCGGCCTGCAGCACGTCGCAGTCCACCCAGAGAGTGCGCTCGCCGAGCGCCTCGAGATCGGCGACGGCCCGCAGGCTTCGGCCGATCAGGCGCTGGATTTCCTGCGTCCGGCCCGTGAGCTTTCCGCGCGCGGCCTCGCGGTCGGTGCGCCGGTCGGTGGAGCCCGGCAGCAACGAGTACTCCGCCGTGATCCAGCCACGCTTCTTGCCCATCAGGAAGCGGGGGACGCTGTTCTCCTCCGTGACGGTGCAGAGCACCTTCGTGCGGCCGGACTCGGCCAGGACGGAGCCGAGCGGGTTGTCGGTGAAATCGAGCTGAAATCGAACGGGACGGAGCTCGGCGAGCCCTCGTCCGTCGCTACGCCGTGCCTGCTTCTCCGCCGTCGTCACGAGCCCCCCTCCACGCTCGCTCCGCGGCGCGCATCGTAGTGGCGTCCGAACTCGAGCACGGCCGCCGTGAGGGCATTGGCGAGCTCGGCCTGGCGCTCCGTCCCGGAAAGTCCCTTCGCCTCCTTGGCGTTCGTGATGAATCCAATCTCGACCAGGGCGGCCGGCATGCGAACACCCATCAGCACCACGAAGGGTGCCTGCTTCACACCGCGCGATGGTATGGGATCGATGGCCGCGAGCCGTCCGTGAACCAAACGCGAGAACTCGTCCGAATCCACCAAATACTCCGTGCTCGCCATGTCACCGAGGATGGCGGAGACCGGATCGGCACTGGGCTCCGCGGCGGAGACGCCCTTTCCGAAGGCCTCGTTCTCGCTCGCCGCGACCCCTTCCGAGGCCTCGTCGCTGGCCTTGAGGGAGAGAAAGTAGGTCTCCATCCCGCGCGCCTGGCGGCTCGGCGCAGCATTGGCGTGGATCGACACGAAGAGATCTCCGCCGGCGTCGTTCGCGATGCGCGTCCGCTCCTGCAGCGCCACGGCCAGATCTCGGTCGCGCGTCAGCACGACGCGGAGCCCATGGCTCTGCAGCCCCTCGGCGAGGCGCCGCGCAACCTCCAGCACGACGTCCTTCTCGAGCAGACCTGCCGGGCCCGCGGCGCCGTGGTCCTCGCCCCCGTGCCCCGCGTCGATCACGACCGTGTCGAAACGCTCGCCGCCGGACGGGGCCGGCGACAAAGTCGCAACGGGCGCATCCGGTGCTTCGGGCAGGTCAGCGCCCGCGGCTACCCCCGCGAGCACGAGCACTACCAGCGCCGGCACGATGCCACGGCGTACTCCGACTCTCACTCGTCCCCCCTGCGACGACGGTACCACGCTTCACCTCGGTCGCCGGCCTGGCTTTGTGCCGACGCGGCGGGATACTTCCCACCTATGCGTATCGGTCTCGCCTACGGCGCGGGAGAGCGGGAGATCGAGCTGCCCGATCCGTCCCCGGCCGGGCCGGCGCGCGTGGACGTGCTCCACAAGGCGCCCGTCGCCCCTCTCGTCGATCCGGCGGCTGCGCTCCAGGAGGCCCTCGAGTCTCCGCTCGGCGCGGCAAGGCTGCGCGATCTGGCCCGCGGCCGACGTGACGCCGTGATCGTGGTCAGCGACCGCACACGGCCCGTGCCGAACGCATTGCTCCTCCCGCCCCTGCTCGACGCGCTGCGCCGCGGCGGCCTGGCGCCGGATGCAGTGACCGTCCAGATCGCTACCGGCCTCCACCGGCCGGCGACGGCCGAGGAACTGCGCGAGATCCTCGGTGTGGAGCTTGCGCGAACGCTGCGCGTCGTGCAGCACGATGCACGCGATGCAGCCTCGCACGTCGATCTCGGCCGCACACGCGACGGACTCCCGATCCAGATCGACCGCTTCTTCGTGGAGCGGGATCTTCGCATCGTAACGGGCCTCGTCGAGCCGCATTTGATGGCGGGCTACTCCGGTGGCCGCAAGGCCGTCTGCCCCGGCCTCGCCTCGGTAGAGACGATCCGGATGGCCCACGGCCCGGCCATGTTGGAGGGCCGCGTGGGCGCGGGCCTCCTGAAAGGCAACCCGCTGCACGAGGCCCTGCTCGAAGTCGTACGCAGGGTGGGAGTACACTTTAGCGTGCAGGTCGCCCTCGACCGCGAGCGGCGAGTAGCCGCCCTCTTCTGCGGGGACATCGAGACCTCCCACGAGGAATGCGTACGCTTCGTGGAGGCGGAATCCCATGCCGCCCTCGACGACTACGCCGACCTCGTCGTCGTCTCCGGCGGCGGCGCCCCCCTCGACGGCAGCTTCTATCAAGCGATCAAGGGCATTGCAGCAGCGGCCGTGGTGGTGCAGCCGGGCGGCACGATCCTGCTCTGCGCCAGCCTGGCGGAGGGCATCGGCAGCGC
>CAYGXT010000566.1:0-2374 GCA_964353695.1 uncultured Myxococcaceae bacterium | reverse complement strand
CGCGTTGAGCGCGGCGTCGCTTTCGAGCTGGCCGGATTGGCGCGCCTGCTGTTCGGCGCGATCGGAAATGCCCCAGAGCCCGCCTTCGTCGGTGGTGACCGGCGGGCGCTCGCGCGAGGGCGCGGCCGACGGCAGCGGGCTCGTGGTGCAGCTCTTCTCGTTCTCGAAGTCGCTCTTCCCGGGCGCTCGCGTCGGCTCGATCTTCGCGCGTGGCCGCGCCCTCGACGGGCTGCTCGCGCTCAAGCAGGCCACGGATCTTGGCGGCGCGCTGGTGCTGCAGGCCGCACTGGCGGACTTCGTGACCCGCGGCGGCTACGACCGGCACCTGTCGAAGCTGCGCAAGACGCTGCTCGCACGGCGCGACGCGCTGCTGGAGGCTCTCTCCGCCGAGATGCCCGAGGGCGTACGCTGGACCACGCCGGAAGGCGGGCATCAGATCTGGGTCGAGCTTCCCGGCGAGATCGAGACGCGCGACCTGCTGCCCGACGCCGCCAGCCGGGGCGTGCTCTTTGCCCCCGGATACCAGTTCCACCACGACGGCCGGCCCTCGAGCGGTTTGCGGCTCTCGATCGCCATCGCTGACGAGGCGTCGATCCGACGCGGTGTGGCGGCGCTGGCCTGCGTCGTGAAGGAGCGCCTCGCTACCGGTACGCGAGGCGAACGCTCCGCCAGCGTCTACGTCTAGGAAGACGAGAGGAGCCGCACAGGCTCCGGAAAGGCAGGCATATGTCCAAGCAGAGCACGGGCGGCGAGCGCGCGGGAGCGCGCTCCTTCGAGATCAAGGTCGGCCTCGCGGAGATGCTGAAGGGCGGCGTCATCATGGACGTGACCAACACCGAACAGGCCAAGATCGCCGAAGAGGCGGGGGCGGTGGCGGTGATGGCACTCGAGCGCGTACCCGCCGACATCCGCAAGGAGGGGGGCGTTGCGCGCATGTGCTCGGTCGAGGTGATCGAGGCCATCCAGCGCGCCGTCTCGATTCCGGTGATGGCCAAGGTACGCATTGGACACTTCAGCGAGGCTCGTGTGCTCGAGTCGCTCGGTGTCGATTTCATCGACGAGAGCGAGGTGCTGACGCCCGCGGACGACGCGCATCACGTGGACAAGCACGCCTTCGAGAGTCCCTTCGTCTGCGGCGCTCGCGATCTCGGCGAGGCGCTGCGCCGGATCTCCGAGGGCGCGGCCTTGATCCGCACCAAGGGAGAGGCCGGGAGCGGCAACATCGTCGAGGCCGTGCGCCACCTGCGTCAGGTGACCTCCGACATCCGGGCTCTGACGGTGCTGAGGCCCGAGGAGCTGCCGGCGCGAGCCAAGGATCTGCGTGCGCCGGTCGACCTGGTGCGGCGCGTGGCGCAGACGGGGCGCCTGCCGGTGCCGAACTTTGCGGCCGGCGGCATCGCGACGCCACCCGACGCAGCATTGTGTATGGCGCTCGGCGCCGAGACCGTCTTCGTCGGCTCGGGCATCTTCAAGAGCGAGGACCCGGCGGCGCGCGCTCGCGCCGTGGTCGCGGCGACGACGCATTGGCAGGATCCGGAGCGCGTGGCAGCGGCCTGCCGCGGTCTTGGCCGCGCCATGGACGGCATCGCCATGGAGACGCTCGCGGAGCACGAGCGCCTGGCGAACCGGGGCTGGTGACCCGGAGGCCGAAGGGCCGATGAGCGAGCGGCCGCGCGTCGGAGTCCTGGCGATCCAGGGTGATGTCGCCGCCCATGCCAGCATGCTCGCGGGCGTGGGCGCCGAGGCGATCGAGGTGCGCGTCGAGAAGAACCTCGACGGCCTCGATGCCCTGGTGATCCCCGGCGGCGAGAGTACGACCATCTCGAAAGGGATGGAGCGTCTCGGCCTGTTCGAGCCGATTCGCGCCTTCGCGGCGGCCGGCGGGGCCCTGCTCGGCACCTGTGCGGGCGCGATCCTGCTGGCACGGCGCGTGAAGAACAAGCCCGTGGCGACGCTCGCTCTCCTCGCCGCGACGGCCGTGCGCAACGCCTACGGTACGCAGGTCGATTCGTTCGCTGCGCCGGCCGATGCGGGCGCAGCCGACGGCTTCGAAGGGCTGCGCTGCATCTTCATCCGCGCGCCGAGACTCGAAGATCTCGGCCCAGACGTTCGCGTGCTGGTGCGCGTGGACGGGGAGCCTGTGCTGGTGCAGCAGGGCAGCCTGCTCGCCGCGACCTTCCATCCCGAGCTGACGCCGGACTCTCGAGTCCACCGGCACCTGCTCTCGCTGGTGCGAAGAGGCTGAGGCCGGCGCTAGCCTCCGCGGGCCGTCCCGCGCCCGGGCCCCACTCCGATCTCCGCCTCCGGCTCCGCTCGCAGCCTCGCCTAGTGTGCCCCGAGAGGCTTCTCATCGTCGGGCGCGGCCTCGGGAGCC
>CAYGXT010000565.1:0-2384 GCA_964353695.1 uncultured Myxococcaceae bacterium | reverse complement strand
GCTGGATCTTCTCCGGGAAGTAGCGGAAGAAGACGTTCGCCTGGCCCATCATCGGACCGATGCCCCCCATCTGGAACATCAGCCAGGACAGTACGCGCGCGCGCCTCGCGACCTCGGTAGGCAGCAGGCGACCAGCCTTCTCTGCCAGGTGGATCATGATCGCGCCGGACTCGAAGACGGCGAGATTGCCGAAGTCCCGGTCGACGATTGCCGGAATCCGCCCGTTCGGATTGATCGCGAGAAACCACGGCTGCTTCTGCTCGTTCTTCGAGAGGTTCACGCTGTGGGTCTCGTAGGCGAGGCCCAGCTCCTCCAGGGTGACGGAGGCCTTCCAACCGTTCGGTGTCGGCGCGGTATAGAGATCGATCATGACGACTCCTGTCTCTCGAGGGATCGGCCCCGCGAGATTTCGCCGCAGAGCCTCGCATTCTGCCAGCAGAATCTCGCCTGGACGGCAACCATCCTACCAGAATATCGGATATCCTTTGATCGGGCGGAATCGAAGCGAGCCCGATCTTCACTTCCAAGCGCATGCGCGAAAGGAGCCTCATGGAGCTCAAGCAGGCCATCGGTCTTCGGCGGTCGGTCCGCTACCTGGATCCGACCCGTCCGGTTCCGCGCGCCAAGATCCAGAAGATGCTGGAGGCTGCGCGCCGTGCGTCACATTGGGGCAACGTGCAGACGCTGCGTGCCGTGGTGGTGGAGCGCGCGACTGCGCCCGACGAGGTGATCAACTCGATCGATGCCTTCATCGGAAATTTCCAGGTGAAGGTGGCGCCCGTGATCATCGTCTGGTTCCTCGACGCGCAGGCGGTGGAGGAGCAGCCCGATCGACTGCGAGAGATCGTCGATGCGCGCGCGATGGGGATCGACTACGAAGAGACGAAGGAGAAGCTCGAGAAGACGATCATCCCCTTCTTCGAGAAGCTGACGCCCATCTTGAAGGCGCCGGGCATGTCGGAGATGGACTGCGGCCAGGGCATCGCACAGGCGACGCTGGTCGCCTTCGAAGAGGGGCTCGGAACCTGCCTGCTCGGCAGCAAGCTGCTGGAGAAGCTGCCGAAGGCCCTCGGGCTCCCGCCGCAGGCGCGCGTGCTCGTGCTGCAGACGGTCGGCTACCCGGCCGAGGACGTCTACAAGTCGGGCCAGCGCCCTCGCCTGCCCTTCGAGAGGCTCTACCACCTGAACCACTTCGACGCTCCGTTCCCGCGCGACGCCGCCGTCGTGAAGGAGCTGGAGCAGGCAGGCCTGATCCAATTCGTGGGCCCCGACGATCGAGCGCGCCGTGACCGCGAGCTCGCTGAGCTGCAGGTGAGATTCGACTACCCGCCGCTCTGATCCAGCTGCCCGCGCCTGCTAGAGCAGCCGCGCGAAGTCGATCAGGAATACCGGCCGGCCGTCATCGCCGATCGTCAGGCCGCAGAGCGCGCGCAGCCCGGCCAGCAGTGGCGGCATGGGCCGCACGAAGATCTCCTCCTGCCCGAGCAGGCGGTCGAAGCGCACGGCCATGCGCTGGCCCTTGATCTCGGTCAGGAGCACGAGCGTGCGCAGGCCCTGCGCAGCGGGCTCGATGGCGAGCAGCACGGACAGCTCGAGGAGTGGCAGATCCAGGCCGTCGATCGGCACGAAGGCTTCGCAGCCCGCCGACTCGATGCTGGCAACGTCCACCTCGTCGATGCGCTCGATGCGGCCGATCGGGACCGCGACGCACTCGTCTCCGACACCGATCAGGATCACCCGCTGCACGGCGGCCGAGAGCGGGACGCGCAGCAGCACGGTGGTGCCATGCCCCGGCTCCGAGAGCAGATCCACCTGGCCGCCGAGCCCCTGCACGGCGGTCTTTACGGCGTCGAGGCCGACGCCACGACCGGCGAGCTCGGAGACGGCGTCCAGCGTCGACAGGCCCGCATGGAAGGCCAGCCGTGCGACCTCTGCCGGCGGCAGATCCTCGGCCAGATCGATGGGCACGAGGCCGCAGGAGACGGCGCGCCCGCGTACCGCCTCGACGTCAATGCCGGCGCCGTCGTCCACCACGGTGATCTCGATGGAATCGCGCTCGCGCCGCGCCTCGATGCAGATCGCTCCCGTCTCGGGCTTGCCACGCCGGCGGCGCTCGTCGGGAGTCTCGATGCCGTGAGCGACGGCGTTGCGGACGAGATGCAGGAGCGGATCCCCCAGCCGGTCGAGAATCGAGCGGTCGAGCTCGAGCACGGGGCCTTCAAGTTCCAGGGAAATGCGCTTGCCGAGCGCAATGCCAAGCTCGCGGGCAAGGCGCGGCAGGTTCTCCGTAATGCGAAGCAGCGGTGCGGTGCGGAGCTCGAGCGCGCGCCGTTCGAGGTCTCCGGGCACGCGATCCATGCGGTCGAGCCCCGTGGCAAGGCGGG
>CAYGXT010000564.1:0-2388 GCA_964353695.1 uncultured Myxococcaceae bacterium | reverse complement strand
AAACATGGGAGCACCTGGCGCTGATGCGTGCGCGGGCCATCGCCGGCGACGTGGCAAGTGCCGAGCCGGCCCTCGAGGCCGTGCAGGGAGCGATCGTCGGACGACATCTTGCGCCCTGGAGCGAGGTTGCCGACATGCGGCGCAAGATCGAGGAGCAGCGCGCAAACGAGGACGCTGGCAGGATCGCTTTCAAGACCGGTGCCGGCGGCCTCATGGACGTCGACTTCCTCGCGGCCGGAGCGACCCTCGAGCGGGGCGCGGAGTCACCACGCCCGCTCTACCCGAGCAACGCCGCGCTGCTGCGCGCTGCGGCGCCCGGCCCGGCCATCGAGCGGCTGCTCGATGCCTACGCGAGCCTGCGTCGTGTAGAGGCTTGCGCTCGCTGGGTCGCCGGCCGTGCCCTCGAGACTCTGGAGACCGAGACCGAGGCCTTCCCGTGCATCGCCGCATTGGCGTTGCCGGGGAAGCCTGCCGCGGCGCTTGGGGAATGCGTGTCGACGGCCCGGCGCGAGATCCGTGGCGCATTTCATGCCGTCGTGGAGGCGGGCAGTGTCCGTGCGCTGCGAGCGTAGCGGCCGCAGCGATGACCGTGGCCCGTACGCCGGCCCCGCGCCGGCCGTCGGAGGTGAGAGGAACCGGTGAGCGTGCAAGACGACCTCGAGCTGCGGCTGGCCTTCCTTGGCCTCGATGCCGAGGATACGCGCGCCCTGCGCGCGCTCCGGCCTGTGCTCGAGCGCAACGCCGACGCTCTCATCGCCGCCTTTTATCGGCACCTGGAGGCCTTCGTGCCGATGCGGGCTCTGCTCTCACGGCCGGGTGTGAAAGAGGGGCTCCTCGAGAAGCAGCGGGCCTACCTGCTGAGCCTCACGGACGACAAATCCAATCCTCGCTACGTCGAAGAGCGCCTCCGCATCGGTGTGACGCATGAGCGTGTCGGATTGGCGCCGAGCTGGTATCTGGGCGCTTACGGCTTCTACTTCTCGCTTCTCGTGCCGATGATCTCCGAAGCATACGCGGACGACCGCGCAGCCGCCGAGCGCGTGCTCGTCGCCCTCCAGCGTACCCTCATGCTCGACGCGCAGCTCGGAATGGAAGCGTACATGGAGCGCGATCGGCGCGAGCTCGAGATGCTGAACCGTCAGCTCACGGCGGAGGGCCGGCGCCTCACACGCGATATCGAGGAGCAGCAGGTGGAGCTCCGCAAGACGACCCGGCGCGCGCGTGCGGCGGAGGATCTCGCCTCGGTAGCGACGCTGGTAGCAGGGCTCGCCCACGAGATCGGGACGCCCATGGGAGTGATCCAGGGCCACGCCGATCTGCTCGAGGCCACCGCGACCGACGAGCGCGAGCGCTGGCGGCTGCAGACGATCCGCGAGCAGATCGACCGCATCTCGCGAATCATTCAGGCCCTGCTCTCGAGCGCCAGGCCGCGGGAGCTGGAGCGCGAGCCGCTCGAGCTGGCGCCCTTGCTCGAGAAAACGCTCTCGTTTCTGGCGGAGAAGTTCCAGCGGCGCGGCATCCGTGTGGAGACGGACCTTCGGCCCCTGCCGATGCTCGTTGCCGACGGCGAGAAGCTGCAGCAGCTCTTTCTGAACCTGTTCCTGAACGCCGTCGATGCCATGCCCCGAGGAGGCAGGCTGCGCGTCGAGCTGGCGCTGGCCGGGGAGGGCGAGATCGAGATCCGGATCGCCGACACCGGGGCGGGGATCGAACCGCAGGCCCTCGGTCGGATCTTCGAGCCTTTCTTTACGACCAAGCCGGCCGGGCAGGGCAGCGGCCTCGGCCTGGTGGTGGCCCACAGCATCGTCCTCGATCACGAGGGCAGCATCGAGGCGAGCAGCGAGATTGGGGTGGGGACGGAGTTCAGGATCGCTCTTCCAATACAGCCACGGGCGACAAGTCAATGAGTGTGTATTATCGTCTCATGCTGTGACAAAGTGCCACGAAGAGCGTTCCCAGGCGACCAGAGAAGCCACTAGAGCTGGCATGGGATCTGCTTCTAGACGCCGCAGGAGGTGTGACGTGCGCTCCATCCTGGTCGTGGACGACGACGGCGCCATGCGCGAGATGATGGTTTCTATGCTCGAGTCCTCTGGGATCCGGGCCCGGGCTGCGGCATCGGCGGCGGCGGCGTTGGAGACCCTACGCGACCAGGATTTTGACGTCGTCCTCTCCGACATCCGCATGCCCGGCAAGGACGGCATCGAGCTCCTGGGCGAGATCCGCGAGCTGCGGCCTGACACGCCCGCGGTGATGATGACGGCGTTCGGGAGCATCGACTCTGCCGTCGCCGCCATGCGTGCCGGCGCTTTCGACTACATCCCGAAGCCCTTCAAACGCGACGAGGTGCTGGTGGTGCTGGAGCGCGCCTTCGAGCACCGCGAGCTC
>CAYGXT010000563.1:0-2397 GCA_964353695.1 uncultured Myxococcaceae bacterium | reverse complement strand
AGGTCGAGGGGTGGCAGCCCTTCGTCGCGGCCTGCGGCGACGAGCTCGCGCAGGACGCGGGCACCGAAGCCGGGCCGCGCCGAGCGCAACAACTCCGGCAGCCAGCGCTCCCGCGAGGGCGCGAGCTCGGGCTCCGCGGCGGCCGCAGCGAGCGCCTCGGCGGCGAGCGGCGGGTCCGGATCGCCCAGGCGTGCAAGCGCCTCGACGTCGCGATCGCCGCGGTCGAGAGCCTGCAGAAAGCTTCCAACGAAGGCATCCATGCCCGGACGTCTCCACGGGCGGCGCCGTGCCGCGCGCTCCGGGCTTTAGCAGATCGGCGGCTCGGAGCGCAGGGAGGGCGGTTTCACGTCGAAATCGGCCGGCCGTTCGGGACAGCGATCGTCGTCGCAGATCATCCGCTCCGCCGGCCCTTCGAAATCTTCGAACTCGCCGCGCCGGGCCGCGCGCACCACGAGCCAGAGCAGGCTCGCCGCCAGCAGCAGCGTCGCGGGCACGGTAATGCCCAGAAAGCTCATTCGCGCGGCCGGAAGCTCATCAGCCGTACGGCATTTCCCGTGACCGCCAGCGACGAGAGGCTCATGGCGATGGCGGCTGCAAGCGGCGTGAGCAGTCCCAGCGCCGCGAGCGGCACCGCCACCGCGTTGTAGCCGAGGGCCATGACGAGGTTCTCGTGGATTCGCCGGAGCATGGCACGCGAGAGCGAGACCGCGTCGGCGACCGCACCGAGCCGGGGGCTTCGGATCACGGCGTCGGACGCATGCAGCGCTACGTCGGCTCCGCGCGCGAAAGCCATGCCGGCCTCGCCCGCCGCGAGGGCCGCCGCGTCGTTCACGCCGTCTCCGACCATCAGCACGCGCTGGCCCGCAGCGCGGCGTAAGGCCAGGAACTCGACCTTGCCCTCGGGCGTCACCTCGGCCCTCCAGTCACCGATGCCGGCGCGCTCCGCGGCGAGCCTTACCGCCCCCGGATGATCTCCGCTCAAGAGCGCGACCGGCAGACCCAGCCGTCGCAGCCGCGCCACGGCCTCGGGCGCGTCCTCGCGGAGCGCATCGGTCAACACCAGGGCGCCGAGCGCGCGATCGCCCTGCGCTACGAATGCGACGGACGCGCCTCGATCGGCGGCCTTCGCGGCGGCCTCGGCGAGCTCTGGCGGCAGCGAGAGGCCTCGCTCCTGCAGCAATGCGGCCGATCCCACGAGGACTCGCTCCTCGCCCTCGCCCGCCTCGACCCCGCGGCCGGGAAGAGCGCGCCGCGGAGCCAGCTCCCTCAGCGCGAGGCCGCGCGCCCGCGCCGCCTCCACGACGGCGCGCGCCAGCGGGTGGAGCGAGGCGCCTTCGGCCGAGGCGGCCGTCGAGAGCAGCTCGTTCTCCTCGGCTCCGGGTGCGCACAGCGCCTCGATCAGTGCGAGACGTCCCTCGGTGAGCGTGCCGGTCTTGTCGAGCAGCACCGCGTCCACGCGCGCGCAGCGCTCGAGAGCCTCGCCGCTCTTGAAGAGCACCCCCAGATTCGCGGCGCGGCCGAGCGCGGCCGCGAGCGCCGCGGGCGTCGCGAGACCGAGGGCGCAGGGACAGGCCACGATCAACACCGATGCCGCCATGAGCGAAGCGTCGAGCAGGCTCGCCCCCGCGAGCACGTGGCCAAGGGCCGTGCAAGCCGCCGCAGCGATCACGGTCGGCGCGAAGACGGCGGCCACGCGATCGGCGATCCTCTGCACGTGGGGTCGCTCCGCTTGTGCACGCTCGAGCAGCGCCGCGATGCGCGCCAGCGTGCCGCCCCGGGCCGGCGCCGTGACCTCCACGCGGACCTCGGCCAGCACGTTGCGCGTGGCGCCGATCACGACATCTCCGGGCGAACGTACGCGGGTGCGTGACTCGCCGCTCACGAGCGACTCGTCCACCTCGGTGACGCCCCTCTGCACGCGTCCGTCTGCCGGAAACGCCTCGCCCGGCGCGACGATCACGACGTCTCCCACGACGAGCGCCTCGGCCGGCACCTCCTCGTCTCCCTCCGGAAGGGCCCGGCGCGCCTTGGACGGCAGCAGCGCCACCAGGCGTTCCACGGCGCCGGTAGCGCGCAGTCGCGCACTGCGTTCGAGGGTGCGCCCGAGCAGGACGAGGAAGACGACCATCGCGGCGGAATCCGCGAAGACGTGCCGCGTCTCGGTGGCCGTAGCCACGATGCTGCCGAAGAACGCGACGCTCATGCCGAGCACGACCGGCACGTCGAAGGGCAGCTCCCCGTGCCGAAGACCGTTCCAGGCGCCGAGCCAGAACGGCCGTGCGCACCAGAAGACCGCTGGCGCGGAGAGTCCGATCGCGAGCCAGCGCAGCGCCCGGCGCGTGACGAGGTCCATGCCCCCGCCGTCGGCGAGGTAGAGCGCGAGGGAGATCATCATTA
>CAYGXT010000562.1:0-2397 GCA_964353695.1 uncultured Myxococcaceae bacterium | reverse complement strand
TCGCGGATGACCGCTGGGAGCTGCGCAAGGCGATCAAGATCCGGATGAAGCCCAAGAACCCGGATCATCCGTACCATCACAAGGACATCTACATCGACAAGCAGACGATGGCCGCGCTCTACTCCTTTGCGTACGACCAGAAGGAAGAGCTCTGGAAGATCATCTGGCACGACAAGCGCTGGAGCCCGGATGGCAACAAGGAAGATCCGGACTTCTACCCGGGCTGGGAGGGCGTTGTCGATCCGCGCGACAGCAAGATCGTGAGCGACATCATCGTCAACGTGCAAACCGGAACCGGTAACCGCATCGAGTTCTGGAACAACGATGGCACGCCGCTGCCGGGCACCGGCAAGGTGCGGCGCTACATCGACGTCGGCCGTCTGACCCAGGGCCGCTAGGCCGGACGGCAGCGCCTCAGAGGGGCCGGAGCGCGAAGGCGCTCCGGCCCCATCGTCTCTCCCGACCCCGGCAAGCGCGGGGCCGGCTCCGAACGGAGGAGTGTTTCGATGTTTTCCCCCCGCCGCTTCGTGGCCTTTGCCCTCGGCGCCGCCTGTCTCGCGCTCGCCGCCTGCGGCGGCGCGGAGCAGGACAAGGGCCCGTCCGAGATCAACGACGACCTGTTCTCGGTCTCCGTCATCGACGCCAAGAACGCGGTGGCGGTCGGCTACTACGGCGCCATCGTGCAGACCCAGGACGGCGGCAACAGCTGGCTGCGGCGCGACAGCGGCACGCGCCGCTCGCTCTACAGCGTGTCCATGCCCGACGCGAAGCACGGCTGGGCCGTGGGCCAGCTCGGCACGATCCTGCGCACGGTCGACGGCGGGGCCAGCTGGAAGGAGCAGGACAACGTCAAGCGCGAGCAGGGAGTCCATCTCTTCGGCGTGCACGCCATCGATGCCAACACGGCCTGGGTCGTGGGCGAGTGGGGCACGCGAATGTTCACGAGCGACGGCGGGCAGACCTGGGAGGACGACTCCCTCACCATCGACGAGAAGCATCCTCAGTTCGTCTGGCTGGCGCCGACGGATCAGGACAAGGTCCGCAAGGGGCAGAAGGTCTACGAGGACGTGGGCCTCAACTATGTCTACTGCCTCTCGCCGCCGTCGCAGCGCTGCTGGATCGCGGGAGAGTTCGGCTACATCTTCCACAGCAGCGACCGAGGCAAGAACTGGGAGCGAGGCGAGATCAAGGGGGACATCAAGCCCGAGCCCGTAAGCCTCGGCTACAACGAGGTCGATCTCAGCCCGGAGGATATCCAGCAGCTCGAGTCCTTCGCGGAGAAGATCAAGAACGAGCCGCATCTGAACGTGCTGATCGAGCCCGTGGCGACGGATCGCGAGATCTCGGAGCTCGTGAAGGACGGCAAGCCAGAGAGGCTCTTCGACCTGCTCGACGCGCGGATTGCGGCCGTCAAATCGGTGCTCGAAGAGTCCGGGCTGCTCTCGGATCGCATGCGCGTGCGGGGCTCGCCCCCGTACGATTACGAGGACTTCCAGAAAGACGATCCGACCTTTTTGAAGCGTTACATCGACGACCGCCGCGCGCCGACCCCGGGCATCCGGGTGAACGTGGCGCAGAACCCGTTTCTGTTCACCGTACGCTTCGAGGACGAGAACGAAGGCATGATCTCCGGCCTCGGCGGCCTGATGTTGCGCAGCGGCGACGGTGGAAGCACATGGGCCTACGAGCAGACGGGCCGCAAGCAGGCCCTGTTCGCGATCCACAAGTCGGCCTCGAGGCTGATCGCCGTCGGCGAGAAGGGTCTGATCCGCTACTCGACGGACGGAGGAAAGAGCTGGACGGCGCCGAAGAAGGGCTTCCCGGACATTTTTACGTTCATGCGCGACCTCGAATTCGCGCCCGGTCTGAAGACGGGCTTCATCGTCGGCCAGCGCGGGATGGTGCTTCGCACCGAGGACGCAGGAGACACCTGGCAGCAGGTCTTCCCGCCGGCGGAGACGACGACGGAAGAGAAGGGCTGATCGCTCCTTCCGCTTCGCCCGCACGCCCTGAGTCGGCGCGCTGATTCGGATGGGGTCGGGGTTGGGGCGGCCCGCTCCGGCTCGTGGCTGCTCGCTGCGCGACGCTGCGGGGCGGTTCCACCCGCTGCGGCGTGCGGAGTTGGATCCTTCGGAGGATCACCGTCGCCTCCGCGGGCCGCCCCAATCCCGACCTCGCAGTTCACTGGCGGCACGGGTTCCCTGAATGCGCGCCCGGCCGAGTGGGAGTCAGGTTCACCGCCAGCGGCTGAGAAGATCGCGCGCGAGAACCTCGCCAGCTCGTCCGGCGCTCCCAGGGCGCGCGATCCTTGGCCGCCCCCTGGCGCGCGCGGCAGGCCCGCTGCTCGAGTAGGCCCCGCGGCCCCCCGTCCGAGGGAAATCCTGCAGGAATCGCGCG
>CAYGXT010000561.1:1545-2401 GCA_964353695.1 uncultured Myxococcaceae bacterium | reverse complement strand
CGGAAGAGACGAAGCCCGGCGTCTGCAGCACGTGCGCGATCTGCGCATTCACCGACGTCGTGAAGCCGGCCGTGACCGTGAGCGGTGCGGAGTAGGCCGAGTATTCGGTCCCGCGCGAGACCACCACCTGATAGCTACCGGGCTCGAGGTCGAAGCTCCTCGTCCCGCTGGCGCCGGCGTAGAACACCTGCACCACGCCATAGTTCGGGTCGTCCTTGGTGACGTCGTTGAAGAGGGCCGTGGTCGTGTCGTTGCCCCGGATCACCGAGGCGGTCTGCGTCGGCTCGGGGCTCGGATCGAAGCCCACGATCGTGATGCGCGCCGGAACGGCCGAGCTGGTCTCGTCCGTGACGGCGACGCTCACGTGTCCGGTTGCGGGGAGCGCGATGTCCTGCACGGTAGTGGCGTTCACGGCCACGCCGACGGCATGCGTGACGGGCGTCGCCGCGCCGCCCTCATAGGGTGTCCCTTCGCGAGCGGCGGCGACGCCGTAGCTCCCGATCGGAAGCTTCCCCTGGTAGCAGCCCGCCGAGTCCGTGACCCAGGATCCGCGGACCTGCGTGATCTGGCCCGCCGTGGTGAAGCCTGCCGAGACGCGCGCACCCGGCGCCGGCGCTCCGCCCACGGTCACGCAGCCCCGCAGCGTCCCAGCGGTGATGCCCTGTAGCTCCACCTGCATCGCGATGCCGTTGGCGCCGCTGCCGTCGCCCACGCCGAGATGCCGCGTGAAGGTCTTCTGGCCGTTCGCAGGCACGAAGAAGTTCGTGGGCTGGCCGAAGAAGAGCACGATCGGGATCGAGTTGCCGTGCATGATGTAGGAAACGCCGGAGACCGTGAAGGAGCTGGAGGCCTGGGG
>CAYGXT010000561.1:0-1535 GCA_964353695.1 uncultured Myxococcaceae bacterium | reverse complement strand
CTTCGGCAGCACGGTGCCGATGAACTCGTAGTCGACGCCCTGCGCCTGCCCGAAGCCGAAGTAGCTGAAGATGTCGTTGCCCCAGGTCGCCGTGACCTCGCCAATGCCGATGTTCGCCGTGGTCGCCGGATTGCGGGGAGGCGTCCACTGTTCGAGCTCACCCATGCCGTTGATGTAGTCGCCGACGAAGAGGGGCAGCTCCGCGCCGGAGAGGTTCTCGACGGTCGTGTCCAGCCGCACATAGCTCTTGCCTACGTCGAGGGTGTACTCGGTGCAGGCCTCCACCGGCACGTCCAGGTCATCGACGCCCGGGGGGAAGATGCCGCCCGCTTCCGCGACGACGGACGACGGGTTGATGTAGTCGATCAGGTCGTCCGGGCCGCATGTGCGCAGCACGGCGGGCAGGCCGTTCAGGCCGTCGTTCACGATCGTGGCGGTCTGCGCGTTCAGCACCGTCTCGATGTTGATGGCCGGCTGCACCTCGAAGAAGTTCTCGATGCCCGGATGTCCCACGAGATCCATGTCGATCAGGTTGCCGCCGAAGGAGCCGATGCTGTGGAGGTCGCGCTGCGCCACGTCCTGCACGATGAAGCGCGCCGTATCGTTCGCGAGCAGGTAGTCGCCGACCTTGCCATGGGCGAGGGGGCCGCTCATCAGGTCGGCCGGGTTATTGATCTTGCGCAGACGGGCCTTGGGCGGGAGCCACTGGAAAAGGCGCGTCTCGGTCCGCGGCTCGCCGCCGATCGTTTGGGCCGTCACGACGATCGCGTTGTCGTCGGCGAGGCTGCCGCCGGGGTTCACGCTGGCGGTGAAGGCGCCGTCGGGCTGGCGCACGAGGGCCAGCGGGCTCCCGTTCAACGTCGCGGCGACCGTTGCCGGGGCGATCTCGCTCGAGATGTACACCGACACAGGAAAGCTCGAGGTCGTGATCGGCGCGAGACCGTCCGGCTGGAAAAACGCGATGCCCGAGCCGAGGGGCTTGCAGGAGGACCCGTACAAGGCCAGGGAGACGAGGGGGAGCAGGAGCGTGGCGAGACGGTTCCGCATGCGGGGCGTTCCTCGGGGGTTGGAGGAATCCCTATTTACGCATAAGTCCGCACCGTTCGCCACGAAAACGACCCGAAAACGTAACAGGGATGCAGACTTGCCGCCCCGCGGGTGCCGCTAGCGCCATCCCGGCTCGCAGGTCAGGACGGGCCGACGCGTCCTCTACCGCCGCCGCCGCCGCCCGCGCGCTCCCCCGGCGCCGCCGCCGCCGCCGGAGCGCCGCTCCGGGACGCGCTGGGAGTCTGGGTCGGAGACCGCGCGTGAGGCAGGGCTGGCCGCACCCGGACGGGGCTCCTCGATCGTGGTGAGCGGGCGATGCTCTTTCAAATAGGAGGCGCAGATCGCGGCCAGGTCGCGCCGGCCTTCTTCACTCGAGGCCATGGTCTCGACCAGGGGGATCCAACGATCCACATGCCAGCCCCGCTCGCGCTCCGGAATCGCGCGCACCTCCTGCTCGATCTTTACTTCCATGCGCTCGCGCATGCGCG
>CAYGXT010000560.1:0-2403 GCA_964353695.1 uncultured Myxococcaceae bacterium | reverse complement strand
GCCTATGGCGAGGGCATCACGGCGAGCGTGGTCGCGTTCGCGGAGGACGGCAGCATCCTCGTGGGCAATGCCGCGAAGGCCAACGTCATCCACGCGCCCCGGACCACCGTCTACTCCGCCAAGCGCCTGATCGGCCGCTACTTCTTTTCTGAAGAAGTGAAGAAAGCGCGGGCGATTTGCTCCTACGAGATCGTGGAAGGTCCGAACCACAGCGTGCGCCTCCAGGTCCGCGGCGAGGAGTACTCCCTCCCCGAGATCTCCGCGATGATCCTGAAGGAGATGAAGTCGATCGCCGAAACACGGCTCGGGCATCCGGTGACGAAGGCGATCGTCGCAGTACCGGCCTACTTCAATGACAACCAGCGCCAGGCCACCAAGGACGCCTGCCGCATCGCAGGCCTCGAGGCGCTGCGCATCCTGAATGAGCCCACGGCGGCGGCGCTCGCCTATGGCTTCGGCAAGGGACTCAATCAGAAGGTCGCGGTGTATGACCTCGGCGGTGGCACCTTCGACATCTCGGTGCTCGAGATCGGCAAGGACGTGTTCGAGGTGCTCTCCACCTGCGGCGACACCTTTCTCGGCGGCGACGATTTCGACGACCGTGTGATCGACCTGCTCGCCGACGAGTTCAGCGCGAAACACGGCATCAATCTGCGCTCGGATCCCTACGCCTTCGAGAAGCTCAAGGTGGCGGCCGAGTCGGCCAAGAAGGGCCTCTCGCTGGAGGACGAGGTCGAGATCCGGATCCCCGACGTCGTGCAGGCAGCCGACGGCCAGAGTCTCTCGCTCGAGCGACGCCTCGGCATTGCCGAGTACGCGAGCCTCGTGAACGACCTCATCATGCGCACCTTCAAAGTCTGCGATGAGGCGATGCAGCAGGCCGGCCTGGTGACACGCGACCTCTCCGGCGTGATCCTCGTGGGTGGCCCGACCCGGCTTCCACTGATCCGCCAGGCAGTGCGCGACTATTTCCAGCAGGAGCCGCGCACGGACGTGAACCCGGACGAGGTGGTCGCGATGGGCGCGGCCCTGCACGCGGCGTCGCTGATGGCGCCCGAGCAGCAGTCGTTCCTGCTCGACGTGACGCCACTCTCGCTCAGGATCGGCGTCGCCGGCGGCCTCGCCGAGACGGTGATCGAGCGCAATACGCCGGTACCGATCGACCAGACGCGAACCTTCACGACCTTCCAGGACTTCCAGGAGAGCGTGCGCATCCGCGTCTACCAGGGCGAGTCACGACAGGCGGTCGAGAACGAGCTGCTCGGCGAGTTCGTCTTCGCTGGCTTCGCGCGTGCGAGGCGCGGTGACGTGAAGATCGAGGTCACCTTCGAGATCAACAGCGACGGCATCGTGAGCGTCACCGCTCGCGATCCGGCCACGGACCAGAAGGCGTCGACGCAGATCACGTTGTCGTCGGGCCTGCGCGAAGAGGAGATTCAGGCAATCCTCGCGCGCGGGCACACCGAGAAGGTGCAAGCGTCGTCGCCCCTCGTCGGCGATTCAGGCCCGGGAGACCTCGCGCCGGCACCTGACGAGGTGGCGAGCGCCGACGACATCGAGGTGCTGCCCGAAACGCTGCCGGAAACGCTGCCTGAAATCTCGCCCTCCGTCAGCGCCGTCGGTGGCCCCAGTGGCCCTGGAGAAGTCCCCGAAATCTGCCAGGAGGCCGATGTCCGGCCGGGGATCGAGATCGATCTCGATCCCAGCGTGGACGAGCTTCGGCCCGAGGACCCGGACGATGACCTGCTGGCTGCGCTCGGCAGCGAGCTCTCGGTAGAAATCAGCGGCGAGACCGTCGATCTCGACACCGAGACCGTGCCCGCAACGCTGCGCAAGGACTGAGCAGAGATGGCGACAATGCCCCCGGCGGAGCTCCGTGCACTGGCAAAGGTGCTCGACGAGCTCGACTACTACGAGGTACTCGAGGCGCCACGGGGAGCGTCGGGCAGTGCGCTGCGCGAGGCCTACCATGGGGCCTCGCGACGCTTCCATCCCGATTCCAATCGCCACCTCGACGTGGACCTGCGAAGCGCCATCGAGCGTATCGCGAAGCGCGTGACCGAGGCCTACTCGGTGCTGCGCGATCCTCGGCGACGCAAGATCTACAACGAGATGCTCGCGGGAACAAACGGCGTCCGCCGGCTCCAGCTCGTCGAGTCCGCGGCTGCGGCGAGCCAGCGAAGCCGCAACGAGCGCGAAGGCCTCACGCCCCATGGGCGCCGCTTCTTCGCGCAGGCCGCAGCGGATATCAGCCGCGGCGATTCGGCTTCTGCCCTCCGAAACCTCCAGATGGCGCTCACCTATGAGCCGGAGAACGCACTGTTCCAGGCGAAGCTTGCCGAGCTTCGATCCCAGGGGCGCTGACCGGGGATCGCGCGGTGTGGCCACGGATGGTTGCCCGTG
>CAYGXT010000559.1:0-2403 GCA_964353695.1 uncultured Myxococcaceae bacterium | reverse complement strand
GATGGCCGACCCGGCCGCGGCGCCCTTCCGCTTCGATCTCGAGGCGCGCAGCGGCGCCGCGCGCGCCGGCACCTTTCATACGCCCCATGGCCCCGTCGAGACCCCGGCCTTCATGCCCGTGGGCACCCACGGCGCCGTCAAGGCGATGACGCCCGGTCAGGTGCGCGCCAGCGGCGCACAGATGATCCTTGCCAACACCTACCATCTGGCGCTGCGCCCCGGCGAGGGCCTGGTGGCAAAGCTCGGCGGCCTGCACCGCTTCATGCAGTGGCCGGGGCCCATCCTCACCGACAGCGGCGGCTTCCAGGTCTTCTCCCTGCCCGGCAAGGAGATCAGCGACCACGGAGTGCGCTTCCGCAATGAGGTGGACGGCAGCACGATGGACCTGACGCCCGAGCGCTCGATCGAGATCCAGAACGCTCTCGGCGCCGACGTGATCATGGCCTTCGACGAGTGCACGCCGTTTCCTGCGGACGAGACGCTCGCGGCCACGGGCGTGCGGCGCACCCTCGACTGGATCCAGCGTTGCCTGCGTGCGCACGCGCGTCCTGGCGATCAGGCCCTCTTTGGCATCGTTCAGGGAAGCGTTTACCCGAAGCTTCGCGAGCGCTGTGCGGCGGGGCTCGTGGCTCTCGATCTTCCCGGCTACGCGATCGGCGGCGTCTCCGTTGGCGAGGGCCACGAGCTGCTCTGCCGCGTCACGGAGCATGCGGCGCCGCTGCTGCCGGAGCAGAAGCCCCGGTATCTCATGGGCGTCGGGCTGCCGGAGGACATGCTCGCCGCCATCGGCTTCGGCATCGACCTTTTCGACTGCGTCATTCCCACGCGTTATGCGCGCTCCGCCTCGGTCTTCACCAGCCGCGGGCGCCTTCGCCTGACCAACCGACGCTACCGCCGGGATGCCTACCCAATCGACACTTCCTGCGACTGCGAGTCCTGCGCGGGCGGCTTCAGCCGCGCCTACCTGCACCATCTCTTCGCCGCGAACGAGATCCTGTCGGCGATTCTCTGCTCCATCCACAACGTGCATTTCTACGAGCACCTGGTGCAGGGCGCGCGGAGAGCCGTACTCGCCGATCGCTACGGCGAGTGGCGGCGCGAGTTCCTGACGGCGTACGGCGGAGGAGCTGGCGCGGGGGACGACTGACGGGTCTTCGAGCCGCCCCCTGGCGCTCACCCCGGATTCGGGGAAGCTACCGATCCCATGGCCCTGCGCTGCGGCATCGTCGGACTCCCGAACGTCGGGAAGAGCACCCTGTTCAACGCCCTCACGGCGGCGGGGATCAGTGCCGAAAACTATCCGTTCTGCACCATCGAGCCCAATGCCGGCATCGTGGCCGTACCGGATGTGCGGCTCGCGGCCCTCGACGCCATCGTCCACGCCGCGCAGATCGTGCCGGCCGCCGTCGAGTTCGTGGACATCGCGGGCCTCGTGCGCGGCGCGTCGAAGGGCGAGGGTCTCGGCAACCAGTTCCTGGCGCATATCCGCGAGGTGGACGCCATCATCCACGTCGTACGCTGCTTCGAAGACGCAAACGTCATCCATGTCGAAGACAGCGTGGATCCAATCCGGGACATCGAGACCATCGACACCGAGCTCGGCCTCGCGGATCTCGACACTGTGGAGCGTCGCCTCGAGCGCGCGCGCCGCGCCGCGAAGGGCGGGGCGACCAAGGGGGCGAAGGAGGAGGCGGCCTTCTTCGAGGGTCTCTACGGCCATCTGGCCGACGGCAAGCCCGCGCGGAACTTTCCCGTGCCGGACGATCAGGCGACGGCGCTGCGCGAGTGTCATCTGCTGACGGGCAGGCCCGTTCTCTATCTCGAGAACGTGGACGAGACGGGGCTCGATGGAAACGCGCATACGGCGGCTGTCGAGGCAAGAGCCGCGAAGGATGGCGCGGGCTTCGCTCGCCTATGCGCGAAGGTCGAGTCGGAGCTGGCCGAACTCGCGGACGACGACAAGAAGGCCTTCCTCGAGGATCTCGGCCTCGAGGAGGCCGGTCTCCATCGTCTGGTGCGCGCCGCCTATGCGCTGCTCGACCTCATCACCTTCCTCACGGCCGGGCCGAAGGAGGTGAAGGCGTGGACGATCCGTCGTGGGACGGCAGCGCCTCAGGCAGCGGGCACGATCCATACCGACTTCGAGCGCACCTTCATCCGCGCCGAGATCATCGCCTTCGAAGACTACGTGGCCTGCGGCGGCGAGGCGGGCGCGAAGGCGAAGGGTCTGATGCGCGTCGAGGGCAAGGAATACGTGATGCGCGACGGCGACGTCGTACACTTTCGTGTGGGCGCCTGAGCAGATGGGATTCCGCCCGCGCGAGCTGCTGACGCCGGAAGAGGTGCTCGCGAAGCATACGTCGGGGCCGAAGACGGGCGTCTTCACCGATGGCAGCTGCGAGG
>CAYGXT010000558.1:0-2407 GCA_964353695.1 uncultured Myxococcaceae bacterium | reverse complement strand
GCAAGGAGGTGCTCGCCCGCGCAATTCACGCGCAGTCTCCGCGCCGGGCCGAGGCGTTCGTGGCCGTGAACTGCGCGGCGCTGCCCGAGAACCTGCTGGAGAGCGAGCTCTTCGGCCACGCGCGCGGGGCCTTCACCGGCGCCGACCGCGCACGCCGCGGCCTCTTCGTCGAGGCCGACGGCGGCACGCTTTTCCTCGACGAGATCGGGGAGCTGACGCCGCCGCTGCAGGCGAAGCTGCTGCGGGTTCTCCAGGAGGAGGAGGTGCGCCCCCTCGGAGAGTCCAAGCCGCGCCGCGTGAACGTGCGCGTGCTTGCCGCGACGGCTCGCGATCTCGAGCAGGAGGTGCAGGCGGGCCGCTTCCGCGAGGACCTTTTCTACCGGCTGAACGTGCTTCGCGTGCGTGTGCCGCCGCTCCGCGAGCGGCGGCAGGACATTCCGCTACTCCTCGATCACTTTCTCGCGTCCTTCGCGACCTCTCTCGGCAAGCCCGTCCGCGAGCTCACCGACGACGCACTCGAGAAGCTCGTCGCCTATGCATGGCCTGGAAACGTTCGCGAGCTCGAGAACGTGATCGAGCGCGCGATGATCCTGGTCCGTGGCGACAGCATCGGCGTTCGCGACCTGCCGGCCAACGTGACGGCTCCCGCCCAGGCGGCCGAGACCGGCGCTGCGCCCGAGTTCTTGCTCCGCAGCGCACGACGCGACGCCGAGACCGAAGCAATCCGACGGGCTCTTGCGGCCACCGGCGGCAACCGGACACACGCCGCACGCCTGCTCGGCATCAGCCACCGCGCGCTGCTCTACAAGCTGAAGGAGTACGAGATCCAGGAGTAGTGCAAGCGAAGCGCGCCGCCAGAGCGCGGAGCCGTAGGCGAGCGGAGGCGGCTGCCGAGCGGCGAAGCCGCGAGTGCCGCTAGAGCGGCTGCGGCGAGGCGACCCGCTGGCCGCGCTGCGTCCTACGGCTCTGCGCGCGCGGCCGGCACGGGCGCGACGAGAGGTCGCCCGGCCTCCTTCGCGATCGTCACCTCGAAGAGCTGCGAGTCCTTCCCGCCCTGTCCATCCTCGACCGCAACCTCGATGGCGTGCTTCCCCGACTGTTCGGGCCTCGGCTGCCAGCGGATCTCGCCGCCCAGCCGGTCGATGCTCATGCCCTCCGGCGCGCTCACGAGCGAGTAGCGAAGGTTGCGATCGCCATCCGGATCGCGCGCCTCGACCACGTACTGGAAGACGCCGTCCTCGAACCGTATCTCCGGGCGGGACACGATCTTCGGAGCACTGTTTCCGATTTGCAGGTCGCGGCTCTTGACGGGCTCGGTCGTGATATTGCCGTCGGTAGCACGGACCTCGACCTGGATCTGGTCGCCGCGGTGGAGGCCCCGAGTGTCGAGCTGGAGGCCGCTCTCGTGGAAGGGCTTGCCATTCACGAGCCACTCCACTTCGTAGGTCAGCGCGTCGTCGTCGGGATCCTGCGCCTCGGGGACGGCTTTCACGGTTCCGCCCACCTGCAGGCCCTCGGCCGGCTCGAGCAAGACGCCTGTGAGCAGCGGCGGCCTATTCCCCAGCTCCGTCCGCGCATGGCTGGGAATGCTCTCGGCGCTGCCGTCGCTGGCGACGACGCTTAGGGCGAGCTCCGCGCCCTTGCGGCCCCGTTCGAGAGTCAGCTCGGGGGCGTCACTTCCGACGGGCGCGCCGTCGAGGGTCCACGCATAGCGCAGCCGCAGCGAGCCTCCGTCGGGATCGCTCGCCTGCACCAGCGCGCGCACGCGCCCTCCCGGGAGCGGCACCTCGGGCTCGAGCCGTACCCGCTCGATCACGGGCGCATGGTTCTCTCCGCTCGCTGCCTTGGAAGGGGAAGCGCCACCCATGGGCGCGCCGCTCGGCTGCGGCTTTTCCTCGGCCCCGCCGCAGGCCAGTGCCAGCGCCAGCGCCACGGCCAGAGCTACCGATCCATGCAACCGCCACGCATGCACACGCCGCGCTCTCTTCATGCTCCCCTCCTCGGCTAAGCTCATTGCGGCAACATCGCCCCGACACGCAGGGACTCGAGCACCCAGCCACGCGTGGTCTCGGTGGCCTCGAAGCTCACGAGGGCGTCCATATCCAGCCGGGGATCGTCACGGAACTCGCGCGCCACCGGAACCTTCTTCAGTGGAATCGTCTCTCCGGTCTTGCTGAGGATGCGCGTGGCCGGTACGACCGAATACAATGCTCCCCCGATGGTCACGCTGCCCTGCTTCTCGTCCTTCGCTTCTACCACGCCCGTGCCAGAGCTGGCGTGGGCATCGACTCCGGTCCTCGCCGTAGCCTCGGAAGGCTCGGCCCGCAGATCCGCCCCGGGCGGCAGCATCGCCGCCAGAACCAAGCCCGCCATCCAGACTCGTGACTTCTTCATCGCACTCTCCTCA
>CAYGXT010000557.1:0-2409 GCA_964353695.1 uncultured Myxococcaceae bacterium | reverse complement strand
AACGCGATGCTCCCGACCCGCCTCTTCGTGGATCAGAAGCTGCTCGATGCAGCGACCAGTGCGGAGCTGAAGGCTCTCGTCGCCGAAGCCCAACGACTCGGCGATGCGCCGCGACGGGCATCTGCGGCTGCGCTGCGTCCGGCGTTCCTGCGGCTCTTCCAACGCGTCACGAAGGATTACTACCCGGTGCGGGCAGATGCGCTCGAGTTCGCTGAGTTCACCGCCCTCTATCCGATCGGTAGCGCCAACGAGTTCACGCAGTACAAGGGGCGGCAGATCCCGCTGTATCCGTCACCCGGGCGCAGGCAGCTCATGACGCACCAGCGCAGCAACACGATCGACCACATCGCAGAGGTTCCCACGTACAGCTACTCGCCCTGGCTGCCGTACATGCACGTCAGTCCGACCATGCACAACGCATTTCATACGCCGTACTGGGAGCTGCGACCCGATCGCGCCGAGTTTCTGCCCGACGCACTGCGCACCACCCCCGCGAGGACCCGCGAGGGCAAGCGCTATCCGTTCGCTTATCTCCTCTCGCGCGGCCCGGCATCTCACGGATGCACGCACGTGAACCCCGGCCACCTGGTCGAGCTACGACAGCTCTTGCCGTCCGGGACGGATCGCCTCGGTGAGGTGGCGGTCTTCATCAGCAAATCCAATCTTTTTGACGTCTTCGACATCGATGGCGACTTCGAGCCGGAAGTGATGGGCGTCCGCTACTTCGTTGCCTACTCGATTCTTGGCGACAAGCCGGGGAGCATGCGCGCGCCGATCGAGCGCAGGCCCTTCTACGACTGGCTCTACGGCGGGGAGATCCAGTTCGACCCCGACGGCCGTGCCTTCTTCGCCAACGTCCAGGACGCCACCTTCGAGGGAGATCGCGCCGTCGAGGGCGCGACCTACGGCCGCATCCGGCTGTATGAAGCGGCCTACGAACCCGAACGGATCCAGTTTTACGCCACCCGGTCCATCCCCTTCATTCGGGAGCTGCGCAAGGTCGGTGCGGATCACCCGTTCTCGACCACGAGCGCACGGGCCGACCGAGCGCTCTGAGCCTGCGGCTGGAGGTCCCGCGAGGCGACTACGCTTCGCGAAGAGGCGGGCCCGAGGCGGCTGCTATCGTGCTGGATGCGTGATCGAGAACCAGGGCCGCATTCTCGTGACGGGCGCCAACGGCCATCTCGGCCGGCGGCTGCTAGCCCGGCTTGCGAGCACGGGGCGGACGGCCCGCGCGCTCGTGCGTTCGGAGAGCGCGGCGCAGAAGCTCCGGCGCCTTCCCTGCGCGAACGCCTTCGAGATCCAGATCGCCGATTACAGCGACCGGGACTCGCTCGCCGCAGCGGCCGAAGGCTGCAGCTGTATCGTTCACCTGGTGGGGATCCTCAAGGAGACCCGCTCAACGCGGTACGCGGACGCCCACGAGCGCACGGCCGAGGCGCTCGCCGATGCGGCGGCGCGCGCCGGCGCGAAGCGCATCGTGTACCTCAGCATCCTGGGCTCGCGCGTGGAGGACACAAATGCGTGTCTTTCGTCCAAGGGGCGCGCGGAACAGATCTTGCTGCGCGGCAAGGTGCCGGTCACCGTGCTGCAGGTGCCGATGGTGCTCGGGCCGGGCGACATCGCAGCAACCGCCCTGCGCGGCCAGGCGCTCGCTCCCTTCGTGCTGCTGGCAGGGGGAGGCGCCACACTCGAGCAGCCGATCGATGCCGAGGACGTCGTGAGCGCAATTCTCGCCGCGGCAGAGAATCCGGGGCTCGCGGGGCAAGTGCTGGCGCTGGCAGGCCCCGAGCCTCTCTCGCACCGCGAGCTCGTGACGCGGGCGGCGGCGCTCTACGGGCGCCTGCCCCGTGTCCTTCCCGTTCCGCTCGTGGCGGCGGAGCTTCTGGCGGCGATCGTCGAACGTGCCTTCGCAAACCCGCCGCTTACGCGCGCGATGCTCGGCGTCCTCCAGCACGACGACCAGATCGACCCCGGCCCGGCCTGCACCAGGCTCGGCATCACCCTCACGCCCCTCGAAGCGACGCTGCGCCGCTGCGTGGGCCCCGATGCGGAGACCGCATGACCGAGACCGCTCCTCCCGTGATGGCTGGCCGCCCGCCCTCGCCGCTCTGGCAGAAGCTTGCGCCTTGGGTCATCACGGCGGCTTGCTTTCTTTATCTCTACAACCGCATCGACGCGGCAGCGCTTCGCCAGGGGCAGTCTCTCGTGCCCTATCTCTCGAACGTCTTTGCACGCGTGCAGTGGAGCACCTGGCTCGCACTCATGATCCCCTACTCGCTCACGTTCTTCTTGATCGACTCGCTGGTGCTCTGGCGCGTCGTCAACTGGTTCAATACGCGCATCGCCTACGCCGACATCCTGCCGGTGCGCGCGAGCACCTACATCCTGTCGATCCTGAACGAGCAG
>CAYGXT010000556.1:0-2414 GCA_964353695.1 uncultured Myxococcaceae bacterium | reverse complement strand
GTCCGCGGTGTTCGGAACTCCGTCGAAGCCTTCGGGTGCGAGGAAGCCACCGAGTCCCTGGGTCGAGCCAGCCATCCGGACACCGATGTCCGAGCCATTAGCGGAAACGCGGATCGTTGCTGTCCCGCCGCCCGGCTGACCGAGGCCGCTGCAAGCGCCGCTGTCCTTCAGCGTGCCCTGGATCACGATCTGATCGAGGCGGACCGACTTGCCCGCCACGAGGCCACCGCCACACGCGATGTCGGTCGCCCCGATGGCGATCTTCCCACCGGCGCCACAGCCGCGAAACACGCGGTCGATGGCGGAGAACTGCGCCAGCACCGCAGCGAGCTGAGTGCTGAAGCAGCCCGAGCAGCCGCCCGTTCGGAAACTATCGGTCGTGTCGGGGACCAGCTGGAGATCCGGCGAGACGGCGCCGGCCAGGCTGGCGCCGAAGAGCGAGGCCGCGATGGCCGACGCCGCTCCCAGCGCGAGGAGAGACTTTCCGAGTTGCATGGAGAGTTCCTTTCGTGAGTGTTTCTGGTGCCGGCGGGATCGCGCGATCCCGCCGGCTCGTTCGATTCGAGCTCGTCGTCGGCGCTAGGCGCTCTTTCTCCGGCCGAACACACCGAGACCGGTGAGGCCGCTCATCAAGAGCAGCAACGGTCCGGGCTCCGGGATCGCGGAGAACGTGAGATCCAGGTTCGAGCCGCTCTGCTCGGCCGTGAACGTCCCGAGCAGCGTCTTCTGGTAGACCGAATTGCCATTGTTGTCGAAGTCGAACGTGAGCGTGTGGAACGGCAGGCTGGCGCTGGTGAGGGCACCGAACGTGGTGCGCGTGTTGACGCCGTTCGTGAGCGAAGAGTTGATCGTGTCCGTGCCGAGACCGATGACGCTCGTGTACGACAGGCTGTACGCGGCGTTGAGCGCCAGGACGTTCGTGTCTCGGGCGAACACGTTCCCACCCGCCGGCGGCGCGGGCGCGGTCGCGACCACGGCGAACCAACCCGTTCCGATAGCCCCGAGGCTCGACGACGCGGCGCTGATGCCGGCCGCGAAGTCGCCGTTCGGATCCGGGAAGTTGAGCGGGCTATTCGTGGTGAACTGGATCACCTCCGGGAACGCGCTCGCATCCGCCACCCGGAACGCGCCATTGAAGGTGGCGCCGGCCAGGCTGCCGCTGAATTGCGACGGCAGCGCGAAACTCCTCGTCGTGGTGCCGGAAGCCGGCAGCGCGCCGAAGTTCATGATCAGGTCGGTTCCGCCCTTGTTGACGACGCCGATGATGTCACCGGGCGCGTACTGGAAGGGAAGCGCCTGCGCTGCCGAGGGCAAGAGGCCCGCGAACGCGATGGCGATCGCCGCAGCTACACCGCGGCCTCGCTTGAGTGCAAACAAATGTCGCATCTTCATTTCTCCTTGTTGGATCTAGGGAAGGTTTGCAATGCAGGCATAGTGTATGAGCGGACATGCCCCGACTCTCCCGCTTTCCCGCCATGCCCTGCGATATCCAGACATTCGTCCAGGAAGGTTCCGTGACGGACACGCGGCGCATCGCACATCGATTGAGCACGCGCAGACGCGCCTCCCCATTGAAGAAGTGGTAGGAGGACGGGCCGCGTTGCATCGCTCACGAAAACGTCATGGAAATCTGTTGGAAATCCTCACGAACGGCGGGCGAACCGATCAGACGCTGCAGCTGGATTCGTTCTCGCAATGTTTGAGCTGGACGTCGATGATCACGCCCTTGCGCGGCCCGCGTGGGCCGGCGCCGCTCCTACCAAGGCCGGCGCCGGAATCGGCCCGCGCGCTGGCCTTCTCGGCACTCTTGCCCGTCTCTGCGCCCACGTTCGCGCCCTTGGAGGCATTGGATGCCGCGCCGCCCGCGCCGCCACCCGCAACGATGCCTCCGGCTGAGACGCTCGCCGTCTGCGAGACCGTGCCGTTACCTACCGAGATAGACCCACTGGCACTGATGGTTCCGCCGATGCTTCCGCCTGCGTTGAGGCTCACGTTCCCGCTGGAGGTGATCGCGCCGCTGCCCGCCGTGATGCTGCCGCCGGCATCGATGACGATCCCGCGACCCGTGATGCCCGCACCGATGTTCACGTCGCGGCGCGCCTTGATCTTCACCGAGCCACCCGGCGCAGCGATGCCGGCTCCCTCGTAGCTCACGCGCGGAAGTCCCGTGTTCGGATCGAGCTGCACCTTCGCGTTCTTGAACAGCTTGCCGAAGCCGGCCTTCACCGATCCACCGAGACTCGCGAGCGAGATGTCCCCGCCCGAGAGGGCCGCGATGGCGGAGCGGCCCGGATTGATGTCGCCGAATGCGACCACCTCGATTGAGCCGCCGCCGAATGTGCGAGGCTTGTTCAGGCCGGAGGTGAGCCCGGCAGCGTAGATGCTGTAGATGCCGCGCTTGTTGGTAGCAGTCT
>CAYGXT010000555.1:0-2418 GCA_964353695.1 uncultured Myxococcaceae bacterium | reverse complement strand
AAGTGCGCAGGCGCATCAGCTCGCCGTCCACCGAAGGCAAGACGTCGAGGAGCGCGGCATGGTCGGCCGTGAGTGGTGTCAGCAGCACGCCGCGTCCGGCATAGGCCGCCAGCGCTGCCCGATCGCCCGGCTCGAGCGACGAGAGCACGAGCTCGGCGTTCCGGCGCGCGCGGACGAGGCGGCTCGGCGCGACGTCGCGGGCGTCCATGCTGCGCGCGACGTCGAGGAGCACGACAACGTCCACGCCCGAGGCGTCCACGCGCTCCGTACGCTCGCCGAAATGCGGGCCGAGCAGCGCGAGGCCGACGGCGAGGAGCGATGCCAGCAGCAGGAGATCGCGGCCGAGGTCCGGGAAGCGAGGTCCGGGGCCGAGCAGGGCGCGCCGCCGGCGCCCGGCACGCCACGCGCCCAGGCCGATCGCGAGGGCCACGCTCGTGCCGAGGGCGGCCAGCGAGCCGAGCCATTCCGGATGCTGGAGCGACGTCATGTGAGCCGTCGTCGCAGCGCACGGCTCGCGATCGCTTCGAGTGCGAGCAGGCAGCCAGCTGCTGCGAGGGCAGGCTCAGGGCGCGCGTCGCGCCGCAGCCGTGGCGGGGCAAGGCGCGGCACGCGCTCGAGGGCGTCGATCTCGGCGTAGACGGCGTCGAGATCCTGCGCTCGGCGCGCATTAAAGAACCTGCCGCCGCTGCTGCGGGCGATCATCGCGAGCGTCTCGCCGTCGAGGTCGTGGCGCTCGAAGCGCAGGCCGGCTCGCGCTGCACCCGGCGCCGCGGCCATCGGCACCGCTCCTTCGCCCCCAATTCCGACGGCGTGAACGCGTACGCCCAGCGTTCGCGCGAGGCCCGCCGCGACGTCGGCGGGCACCTCGCCGGCATTGCTGCGTCCATCGGTGAGCAGGACGACGATGCGTCCTGCCGCCGGCGCGCCCGGCGGCTCGGGCAGCGCGGTCGTGCCGTCGCCGCTGCTCGCGCTCGCGGCGAGGACGCGGCGCACGGCGAGGGCGAGGGCATCGCCGAGAGCCGTCGCCTCGCCGGCCATGCCCGCCTCGATGCGCTCCACGGCTGCGCCGAGAAGAGTGCCGTCCGAAGTGAGCGGGCAGAGCGTGAAGGCGTTCTCGCCGAAGACGACGAGGCCGACGCGATCTCCTTGCGCCGCCCGGGCGCGCGCGAAGCGAGAGACCACCTCGCGCGCCAGATCGAGTCGGGTACGCCAGGCGCCACCGAGCTCGGCGTCCAGGGCGCGCATGCTCCCGGACGTATCCACCGCGAGGACGAGGTCGAGGCCCTCTCCGGCCTCTGGGGGGCCGCGAAAGCTCGCGACGGGACCGGCGAGGGCCAGTGCGAGACAGGCCAGCGCCCCGAAGCGCAGCGCCAGTGCCGCGTCGCGATCCCACTCGCGGCGTCTTCCGCCCGCCGCCTCGAGCTCGACGCTGGCGGGCCACGGGATGCCGCGTGGGAGCGCTCGCAGCGAGCGCAGCACCAGAAGCGCCGCCAATGCGAGCAGCGCGAGCGCAAGCGCCGGAGACTCGATGAAGTCAACACCGAATAGTGTCGGAAGCGCCCGAAGCCAATCGCTCATTCGCGGGCCCCCGGCGGCGTCGTCGCGGCGACGAAGGCACGCACCCGCTCCAGCACGTCGCGTGCCCGAGCGGCGCCCTGCGAGGCGGCGACTTTCTCCGGCAAGAAGCGGGCGTCATCCAGGCTGCGGAGCAGCTCCAGCAGCGCTGGCCAGTGCCGGGCTGCCTCGGCCGGAGGCGTGATCGCGGCGAGCTCCGGCGTGGTCAGCGCGGAGACGTCGCGGCGCCAGCGCTGCGTGGCGTAGCTCCTGAGAGTGCGGGCGAGCGCATCGGTTGCGGGTACCGGTTCGGCGTCGAGATGCGCGGCAATGCTGTCGAGCGCCAGGCAGGCGGCACGCCAGGGAGAGAGCGCCGATCCGCTCGCGGTCGTTGCGAGCTCCAACGGCTGCGCGCCTCGTCGTCGGCGAACGCGACGAATGAGTCCGACCAGAGCCACCAGCGCGCCGCCCGCAAGAGCCCCCGCCGCCGCAGCCCCCCACGCCGAGCCGCGAGCAGGGAGAGCGCCGGGGGCTTCCCGCAGGCCGAACGGAACGTCTCGGCCAGGAAAGTCAGGCTGTACCGAGACGACCTCCAGCGGCCGGCCGTCGAGGGCGAGGCGCTGCAGCGTGCCATCCGGGGCCTCGATCTCGACGGGCTGCGCGGGCCAGACGAACTGACCGAGCTCACGCGCGCGCAAGCGTACGCGCGTACGATGGATCCAGCGGCCTTCCTGCTTCTCGACGGCAAGGGTCTCGGCGTCGAGGATCCAGAAGCCCGGCAGCTCGGTCGGCAAAACGATCGGAGACAGCCGGTGGCCGGGCGAGGTCGTGACCACGATCTCGAGGGCCGCGACCTCGCCGGCT
>CAYGXT010000554.1:0-2418 GCA_964353695.1 uncultured Myxococcaceae bacterium | reverse complement strand
CATCCACGATGGCTCCTGCCGCGTCCGTAGGGCCGTCCGTGCCGTCGGTCCCGGCTGCCAGCAGCATCGCCCCAGGATGGCCCTCGAGACCAAGTGCCGCGGCCAGCGCGAGCTCCTGGTTCCGCCCTCCGCAGCCCGTGCCGCGGAGCGTCACAGTCGTCTCGCCGCCGGCCAGCAGAAGGGTCGGGGCCACGGGGCGAGCAGCCCACGCCAGCGCTGCGAGGCGCCTTCCGACATCGCGGGCCTCGCCCAGGAGCGGGCTCTCGAGAAGCACGGCACGAAGCCCGGCCACCGAAGCCGCCTCGGCTGCGGCCCGGAGTGCGTCACGGTTCGACGCCACGACTGCGACCCGCACACGCGCAAAACATGCCTCCCCTGCCTTCGCCGACTCCGCGCGCTCGCCTCGAACACCCGCTTCGAGGTGCGCACGGACCGCAGGCGGCAAAGCCTGCACGAGGTGGCGTGCATCCAGCACGGCCAGCGCGTCTGCAAAGCGCGTCGGGTCGGGGCTACAGGGACCGGAGCCGATCACGTCGAGGCGGTCACCGATCACGTCGGAGATCGCGAGCAGCACGACGCTGCGCTCACCCGCGGCGCGGGCGAGGCGTCCTCCGGCCACGTCGCAGAGGTGCTTGCGAACGCAGTTGAGCTCGTCGATCGCGGCCCCTGAGGCCAGCAGCAGCGAGGTCGTGCGCGCCAGATCTTCGCGCGAGAGCCCCGGCAGCGGGCAGGCCAGCAGCGCAGAGGCTCCCCCCGAGAGCAGCACGATGACGATCTCGTCCGGAGCTCCCTCGGCGGCACAGGCCAGCAGCGCACGGCCCGCGGCCTCGCTGCGTGCGTCGGGAACCGGATGGCCGGCCTCGCGCAGCGGCAACCGCGCCAGCTCGAGGCCGTGGCCGTCCTTCGTGACGACCAGGCCCCCGGCGATTCGATCGCCCGCAACCTCCTCCAGGGCCGCAGCCATGCCAGCCGCGGCCTTGCCGGCCGCGAGCACGCGAAGCCGGGCCCCTGGCTGCAAGGCCACGCCTGCGATGCTGAGCGCAGCGCCGTCGATACACAGCGCGCCTCGCACGGCGCGGCCCGGCTCGACGGCCGCAAGCGCTGACCAGAGCAGCGCCTCCAGCGTCTGCCGAGGCGAAGGCAAGGGCCCTACGGCCGGGCAGGCAACGAAGGCGAGGCCAACCCGGAGGCGGACGGCGCCGAAACGCCCGATGTGCCGGCGCCGGCGCCGGCGCCGAGGTTCGGCAGCAAGCGAATCGCGACTCCACGCCGCCGCGGAGCCTCCCCGCTCTCTTCCGCTTCCTCCGAGGCGAAGGAGCCCGCGCGGAGCTGCTCGTTGGGCACTCCCCCCTGCGCCAGCGCGCGCATCACGGCAGCGCCCCGCGCCAGACGCAGTGGCGGCGTATCGGCAGCGCCCTCGACCTCGACGCGCTCATCCTCGTCGCGAACACGCAGCGCCAGCCGCTGCAGCAGCGCCCGCCCGCTGGCCGTGAGATCCCCCGAGCCGGGCGCGAACAGAAGCTCCTCCGCGATCACGACCTGAAGGCCGTCGGGCCGATCCGCGATCCGCACCTGCCCGGCGTTCATCTCCCGGTCGAGCTCCGCCCGTACCGGGCCGAAGCGAGCCTCGTCGACCGCATTGCGCGTTGCCACCGCCTCGCGCGCATGCTCGAAATCCTTCAGCACCGTCTCGAGCTCCGCCACACGCTTGCCGAGCTTCCTCACTTCGAGGGCGAGCCTGTCTCGCTCCTCGCGCAGATCCTCCCGCTGCCCCAGGGCCTGGACACGCGCCTTCTCGGCATCCTGGCTCGCCTGCTCCTGGTGTTCCTGCTGCTCGCGGAGCTGATCGCGCTCCTCGGCGATGGCGTCGTAGGAGGAGGCGGAGACACAGCTCAGTGTAGATGCGGCAAGCAGTAGCGCCGCGCAGATCTCAGGGAACCGGAGCCAGCGTGTGCTGGAGAGCTTCATCGATCGTCCCCACGTATTGGAGTTCGAGCCCTTGTAGCAGCTCGGGCGCGATCTCGGCCACGTCCCGCCGATTCGGCTCCGGAAGTACCACGCGGCGGATGCCCGCCCGCTTGGCGGCGAGCACCTTCTCCTTGATCCCGCCCACGGGGAGAACCTTGCCGCGAAGCGTGATCTCCCCCGTCATGGCGACATCGGGCCAGGCTGCGCGGCCCGAGACGAGCGAGGCCAGCGAGGTCACCATGGCGACGCCTGCTGACGGGCCGTCCTTGGGAACCGCGCCGGAAGGCACGTGCAGGTGGATGTCCGACTTTGGGAACACCGAACTGTCGATGCCGAAGGCCTCCGCGTTCGCCCGCAGCCAGGAGCGAGCCGCCTCAGCCGATTCGCGCATCACGTCGCCGAGGGAGCCCGTGAGCTTGAGGTCGCCCTTGCCCGGCATGCGCGTGCATT
>CAYGXT010000553.1:0-2435 GCA_964353695.1 uncultured Myxococcaceae bacterium | reverse complement strand
CCTTCGTCACCCCGGCCGGCGACCTGCTCTCCCCCGACGGCGTCATACGGGGTGGCGGCGCGGCCGTTAGCCAGGGCCTGCTCAGCCGCGTACGCGAGCTCCGCGAGCTGGACCCGGAAGTGATCGGACTCGACGCCGCGCTCGCCGCGCGCGAGACGGAGCTTCGGGCAGCGGAGGCGGAAGCGTCCGCGGCGAGCGACGAGCTCGACAACCTGCGCAACCGACACCATACGGTGGCGCTGGCCGTGGCGAACCACGAGAAGGATTTCGAGCGTGCGCGCGAGCGCGTGAAGTCGCTGGGAGTGGTGCGCGAGGGCCGGGTGGCGGAGCGCTCGGAGTTGCTGGCCGAAGGCGAGTCCCTGGGCGCCGAGCTCGTACGCTTGGTGGAGACGCTGGCGACCCTGCGACAGGATCGCGCCGAGCGGCAGCGCGGCCTCGATGCCGCGGGGCTGCGGGTGGGCGCTGCGGCCCGCGAGGCCTCGAGGCAGGAGGCGGCGCTCTCTGGGCGGCGCGTGGCATACGCCGGTCGTGTCGAGAAGGGCGAGGCCCTGCGCGGCGAGGGAGCCAGGGCCGCGGGCGCCCTGCGTACCGCCGAGGAGTGGATTGCGCGGCGCGAGGGCGAGATCGCGGCCGCCGAGGCGCGGCGCGAGGAGCTGGCGCAGACGCTGGCCGCGGCCGAGTCGCTGCTCGCGAGGCGTCTCGAGGACGAGGAATCCGCGCGCTCGAGCCATGAATCGAAACGGGAGGCCTACGAGCGCGAGGCCACGCGCGTGCGCGACGTCGAGGGCGAGGTGCGCCTGCTGCGCAGCGCCTCCCACGATGCGCTCGAGGCGACGCAGCATGCCGAGCTCTCGTTGCGCGAGAGCGAGTTCCGACTCGAGAGCCTGGAGAAGCAGGTGCAGGAGCGCTGGGGCGTCGAGCTCTCCGGCTGGTCGCCTCCCGCGCCCGGCGTGCTGGAGGCGCTCAGCAGCGGAGCGGACGAAGCGGAGGAGGAGAGCGAGGGGAGTCCGGCGCAGGGCGAGGTCTCGCCCGACGAGGACGAGCCCCCGGGCCTCGATGCGAGAGCAGCCGTCGATCTCGTGGCGCTGCCTCGCGGCGAGCGCGAGCATCGCGTCGCCGAGCTGCGTCGCAAGCTCGAGGCCCTCGGCGAGGTGAACCTCGGAGCCATCGAGGAGCACGAGGAGCTGGCCGAGCGCTTCCGCTTCCTCTCGGAGCAGAAGGCGGACCTCGAGAGCACGCTCGGTTCCTTGCGCGAAGCCATCCTGCGAATCAACCGCACCAGCCGCAAGCGCTTCGAGGAGACCTTCGAAGCGGTGAACGCGCGCTTCGTCGAGAACTTCCCGCGCCTGTTCCGCGGCGGCAAAGCGCACCTCCAGCTCACGGAGGAGGAGGACGTTCTCGATGCCGGCATCGAGATCGTGGCCTCCCCGCCAGGCAAGCGCCTGCAGAGCGTCAACCTGCTCTCGGGCGGCGAGAAGGCGCTCACGGCGCTGGCGCTGCTGGTCTCGGTCTTCCAGGTGCGGCCGAGCCCGTTCTTCTTGCTCGATGAAGTCGACGCTGCCCTCGACGACGCCAACGTCGGCCGCTTCAACGAGATCGTGCGCGAGCTGGCGAAAGACTCGCAGTTCCTGCTCATCACCCACAACAAGCGCACCATCGAGGTCGCCGACGTGCTCTACGGCGTCACCATGGAAGAGCGCGGTGTGAGCAAGCTCGTCGCCGTAGAACTCCGGGACGCCGCGGCCTCCCCGGAAAATTAACTCGTGTTCTGTTCTTCGGGAGGCGGATCTCCCTCGCAGCCGGGGTATCCTCGGCCCCCATGAGCCGGGACGAGATGGGGCGTCTCCTATCGGAGAGCCTCGGCCAGCTGCAATCGCTCTCCGACTCCGCCGTGGCCTGGGCGCGGGCGGAGCCGATTCTCTCCGTCTCCGCGGCGGCGGGCCTGCTGCTCGTGATCTTTCTCTACTACGGCGTTCGCCGCCGCCGCGGCGCAGCGCTGCCGGCGGAGATCGCGCCGCCGCCGCTGGCCGAGATTGCAGCGCCGCCGCCGGTCGAGCAGGAGCGTGAGACCAAGCCCGAGATCGAGAGCGTGGCCGAGCGGGCCGTGGCTCCCGAGATCGTCGAGACGGCTCCACGTCTCGAAGAGGAGCTGGTCGCGGCCGAGGAGGCGGTGCTCGAGCTGGCGCCGACCTTCGTTGCCGAGAGGGAGGAGCCGGTCGCGTTCGAGCCCAGCCCGGCGCTGTTGGAAGAGCCAGAGCCGCCGGCGCGCCCGAGCCGGCTGCGCGACCGCCTGCGGCGCACCAGCGAGGCCCTCGTTGGGCGCCTCGAGCAGGTGCTGGCCGGCCGGCGGGTCGATCCCTCCGTGCTCGAGGACCTCGAGCACGTGCTCTACACGGCAGACCTCGGCGTCAGGACGGCCGAGAGCCTGCTCGCTG
>CAYGXT010000552.1:0-2436 GCA_964353695.1 uncultured Myxococcaceae bacterium | reverse complement strand
CCTCGAGGTCGCTCCCCAGACCGGCTTCGACGTCGGCGATCACGGTGCAGGAGTAGAGACGCGTATAGCCGAGCTCGGCGAAGTATCTCGCGCCGATGAAGTAATGGTAGGCGTCGTGCGAATGGACCCAGCTCGGCAGGCTGAAGAAGCTCCACCAGCCGAGCCCGCCGACGACGCCGAGGACGAGCAGCGCGGCATCGCGCCCCCGCCGGCAGGCGTCGGGGCGGCCTTCTCGACGGAGCAGCAGGCCCGCCAGCAGCAGCAAAGAGGTCGCGATGGCGACGGCCAGCTTGACGAGGCCCGGCAAGTCGGGCCCGAGCCATGTGCTGGGCATCAAGTCGAGGCTCCCTCGCTCCGCCGGCGGCAGCGCCCCGGTCGATCGTTGCAGCAGCCCAGTCCCGCGTCCGAGAGTAACGAAAGCCGGCCCCGGAGCGCGCCACGGGCGTTATGCTGGCGGCCTGTTCCAGGAGCCGCATGCCGTCCGACGCTCGTCCGTCCCTTGCACCGTACCAGGATCGTTCTCTCGCCACCGAGGTGCGCGCCCGCGACCTGCTGGCACGCATGACGATCGAAGAGAAGCTGGCGCAGATCGTGGGCGTCTGGTCCACCGCGCTCCGCGACGACTCGGGGTTCTCCATCGAGAAGGCTCATCGGGAGCTGGCGCACGGCATCGGCCACGTGTCGCGCATTGGGGCCGCTACGACGCTGCGCCCGGCCGAGAGCGCGCGCTTCGCGAACGAGATCCAGCGCTTCCTGCGAGAACACACGCGCCTCGGGATCCCGGCGATCGTGCACGAGGAGAGCTGCGCCGGCTACGTGGCCCGCGACGCAACCTGCTTTCCCCAGGCTCTGGGCCTGGCCGCCACGTTCGAGCCGGCCCTGGTGCACGAGATGGCCACGGTCATCCGCGCCCAGATGCGTTCCGTCGGCGCGCACCAGACGCTGGCCCCCGTGCTCGACGTGGCGCGCGATCCGCGCTGGGGACGTACCGAGGAGAGCTTCGGCGAAGATCCGTATCTCGTCGCGCAGATGGGCATCGCGTACGTACGCGGGATCCAGGGCCCGGATCTCGAGCACGGAGTCGTGGCCACGGGCAAGCACTTCCTCGGCTACGCCGCCTCCGAGGGCGGCCTGAACTGGGCGCCCGCGCACATTGGCCCCCGCGAGCTCCTCGATGTCTACGCCTTTCCGTTCGAGGCCGCGATCCGCGAGGCGCAGCTCGCCTCCGTCATGAACGCCTATCACGAGCTCGACGGCATTCCCTGCGGCGCCTCGAAGCAGCTCTTCGAGGAGCTGCTCCGCAAGCGCCTCGGCTTCGAAGGCGTGGTCGTCACCGACTATTTCACGGTGCCGACCCTTGCCGGCTATCACCACGTAGCCGCGGACAAGGCCGAGGCAGCGAAGCTCGCGCTCGAGGCCGGAATGGACGTGGAGCTGCCGCAGCGCGACGCCTATGGAGAGCCGCTCGCGGAGGCTTTGCGGCAGGGACGCATCGATCCGGCGCTGGTGGAGCGATCGGCGCTCCGCGTGCTGCGGCAAAAGTTCGAGCTCGGCCTGTTCGAGAACCCCTTCGTGGACGCGGGTCGTGCAGCGCAGGTCTTCGACACGGCCGAGCAGCGAGGGCTCGCGCGCCGGCTGGCCGTGAAATCGATGGTGCTGCTTCGAAACGAGGGCGACCTGCTGCCCCTCGATCCCGGTCTGCGCCGCCTCGCGGTGATCGGCCCCAGCGCCGACAGCGTGCGCTTGCTGCAAGGGGACTACCACTATCCGACGCACCTCGAGATCCTGCACGGCCCGATCGACGAGAGCGATCTCTCGCCGCGCCCGGCGGGGGCAAGAACGAACCTGGCGCTGCATTTTCCGCCGAGTGTGACGATCCTCGAAGGCATCCGCGCGGCGCTCTCGCCTGCGACGAGGATCGACCACGCGCGCGGCTGCGACACGACCGGGGCGTCTCAAGATGGATTTGCCGAGGCCCTCGTCGCGGCGCAGGACGCCGAGGCGGTGATCCTCGTGGTGGGCGGGAGGTCGGGCCTGGTGGACGGCTGCACCAGCGGCGAGTCGATCGATCGCGCGACTCTCGACCTGCCTGGCGTGCAGCAGGCGCTGGTCGAGGCCGTCGTCGCAGTCGGCCGCCCGACCGTGCTGGTGCTGGTGGACGGGCGACCGCTGGCGCTGCCCTGGATCGCGGCTCATGTGCCGGCCGTGCTGCTGGCGTGGCTCCCGGGAGAAGAGGGCGGGAACGCCGTTGCCGACGTGCTCTTTGGCCGTGCGTGCCCGGGCGGAAGGCTTCCGATCTCGCTGCCGGCCAGCGTGGGGCAGCTGCCGGTTTTTTATGCCCACAAGCCGAGCGGGGGGCGCTCTCACTGGCATGGGAGCTACGTGGATGGCTCCACGAAGCCCCTCTTCCCCTTCGGCATCAGGGAGAACGAGTGG
>CAYGXT010000551.1:0-2439 GCA_964353695.1 uncultured Myxococcaceae bacterium | reverse complement strand
CGAGAGGACATGTGCGAACCCATCGGGACAGACGGGATGACAAATCAAAGGGTATGGGAATGAACGACGAATGTCAAGGGGCCGTACCGATTGAATGGTCCGGCTCATCCTGCGTGAACGGTCCGGTTCATCCGGGTGAAATGGTCATGCACTTCCCGGCGGGGAGCTGGTTGGTGAGGCCGTGGACCGGTGCCATGCCGGTCTTCGACGATTCGATCTCGGCAAATGGCGTCGAGAAGTGCCTCGACGCGTTCGACTTCGAGGTCCTAGGCTCGGCAGAGTGGAACGCGGACGACCTCCTCTTCCGGAACGGCGCGCAGGTCGAGAACCGCGGCGGCTAGGACGCCCACTCCAACGACGCGCTCGAGAACGGCCCCGGTGCCGTTCTCGTGGTCGGGAACTCAACTTTCGACGGCATGTATTCCAGCTCGAATCTCTCGATGCGAAGTGGAATCTTAACCGGTCTCTCGGCGTCTCTCGACGGCAGCGCGCAATGGACCGGCGCCGGAAGGTTTGCGGGCCACTGGACCGTCGGGGCCCGGGCGACGCTTAGCGCTGCGTCGGGACGCCGACGGATGCGTTGGCCTCGAACCGGCGGGTCTCGCGCTAGGCTCCGGGCGCACCCTAGGAGGTCTCCCCATGTCCCGGATCCCCCAGTTCCTGAAGTACGCCGCGGCCTTTGAAGAGGCGTATGCCAAGGACGACTTCTCTCTCGTCGAGGCGTACTTCACCGAGAACGCCTCGTACGAGATCTTCGGCATGCCGCCCCCGATTGGGGGTCGTGTCGACGGTCGTGCCGCCATCCTCGACTACTTTGCACGCGTGCTGAACGGCTTCGATCGCAAGTTCGCCACGCGAGCGGTGACGCTGGTGAAAGGCCCCCTCGACCAAGGCAACGCCGTCTGGATTCGCGGGAGCGTCGTCTACACCGCTCCCGGTATCCCGGACCTGGTCTTCGAGCTCGACGAGACCGCGTTATTCGAGGGCGATCGCATCTCGAAGCTCGAGGATCGCTACGACGACGAGACCGTTAGCGCACTGCTGGAGTACGTGGGCATCCACGGCAAGAAGCTCGGTCTCGGCGAGGCCTCGTGACGATCGAATACGTTCGGATCGCCTTGGAGGATCGCCGAATGCCTCGTTTCGCCGCCGCGTGGCTCGCCGTCCTGGCCCTGGCGCTCGCCGCTTGTTCAGATTCGAAGCAGGCAGAGAACGCCGCAGCGGCTGGACCCGACGACACGGTGGTGGCCGGTCGCATCGGGGGCAAGAACGTCACCGTCGGCGAGGTCGACGCGTGGATCAAGGACCAGCTCTTCAACCAGTCCACGCGCGGCAAGAACCCGCTCAAGGTCTACGAGGTGCGCAACCGCGCCCTCGAGCAGATGGCCTCCGAGCAGGCGATCGAAAAGGAAGCCACCAAGGCCGGCAAGGATCGCGAGACGCTGGTCAAAGAAGAGGTCGAGAGGCGCGCCGCGGTTTCAGACGAGGAAGTTCAGAAGTACTACGACGAGAACAAGGACCGCTTCCGCAACATGCCCTTCGAGAAGGTGTCGCCCGCAGTGAAGCGACAGCTCCTCGCCCAGCGCCATGCGGCGGCGATGCAGGAGTACGTCGGCAGCCTGCGCGCGACGCTCGGCTACGAGAACGAGCTGGAGCCGCCGCGCTTCGAGATCGCCGTCGGCTCGAGCCCCACGCAAGGACCTGAGGACGCGCCCATCACACTGGTCGAGTTCAGCGACTACGAGTGCCCATTCTGCAAGGCGGTGGCGCCGATCTTGAAGCAGGTGCAGGAGCGCTACCCGACGCAGCTCCGACTCGTCTACAAGAACTTCCCGCTCGAAGCGCACCCGCAGGCGAAGCCCGCCGCGGAAGCGACGATGTGCGCCGCGGAGCAGGGAAAGTTCTGGGAATACCACCAGAAGCTCTTCGAGAAGACTCCGCAGATCGGCGCGGAGCAGCTCGCAGCCATCGCGGGAGAGGCAGGTCTCGACACGGTGCAGTTCGAGGAATGCCTGCGCTCGCATCGGGCCACGGCCTTGGTTCAAGCCGACCTCGATGCCGGCAAGAAGGCGGCCGTGGCGGGGACGCCGTCGTTCTTCGTCAATGGCGTAGCGCTCGCAGGGGGTCGCACGCTCAACGACTTCGCCCAGGCGATCGACGCCGAGTTGGGGCGTCTGAAGCTCCCAGCTCCGCCGCCGCTGCCGCCCGCCCTGGCCCCCACAGCACGCATGCTGCCGCCGGGCTCCCCCACTCAGGAGCAGATCGCCGTGCCCGGCCCGGGCCAGATGCCGCCCGCCGCCGCACCGAAGTAGCCCCAGCAGGGGCTGGCCGTGCCCACGTCGAGCCCGGCGCCTCAGGGCGCGATGGACACGACGAGGTTTACGCTGCCTGCGGATCCGTTGCGCCAATTCGGCTGGCCGGCGCCGCCGTTCGCGGTCA
>CAYGXT010000550.1:0-2442 GCA_964353695.1 uncultured Myxococcaceae bacterium | reverse complement strand
CCATCCTTCCCCAGGAGTTCCGGCTCAAGGTCAAGAGCGGCCATACGGACCGTGTCCGAACCATCAAGAAGCTGATGGAGCGAGAGGACGTCGCCGATCTCATCAATGCCTGCGACGCCGGCCGCGAGGGCGAGCTGATCTTCCGCGAAATCGTGAAGCACCTCGGCAGCCAGAAGCCGATCCGGCGCCTCTGGCTCCAGTCCATGACCGATGATTCGATCCTCAAGGGCTTCCGAAATCTGCGGCCGGGCAGCGAGTTCGAAGGCCTGGCCGCCGCGGCGCAGTGCCGCTCCTTCGCCGATTGGCTGATCGGCATGAACGCCACCCGGGCCCTGACCAAGCGCCTCAAGAGCCGGCGCGAGAAGACGGCCTGGTCGGCAGGACGAGTCCAGACCCCGACTCTCGCCCTGCTCGTCGACCGCGAGCTCGAGGTCGTGGCCCACGTGCCGCGGCCCTACTGGCGGGTGACGGCGAGCTTCGAGCACGACGGCAACCGCTACGCCGGCGTCTGCTTCGATCCGGCCTTCCGGGAAAACGAGGATGGCGAGCGGCGGGACGACCGCATCTTCGACGAGGCGCGCGCAACGGCGATCGTGGAGGCCGTAACGGGCCGCCCGGGCCTGGCCGAGGAGACCCGCAAGCCGTCGCGGGAGTCGGCGCCGCCTCTCTTCGACCTGACCAGCCTCCAGCGCGAGGGCAACCGCCGCTTCGGCTGGTCGGCCAAGCGTACGCTCGGCGCTGCGCAGCGTTGCTACGAGGCACATAAGGTCCTCACCTATCCGCGAACGGATTCGCGCTGCCTTCCGACCGACTACCGCGGCACGGTGAGCAACGTGCTGGAGGCCTTCGCGCAGGCGCCCCCGGCCGAAGCGGGCGGGCTGGCCGGCGAGTGTACGCAGGCTGCGCGACGGCTCCTCGATCACGGTCTCGAGAACCAGGCTCGCATCTTCGACGACGCAGGCATCAGCGACCACTTCGCGATCATTCCGACCGGGACCCTTCCGGGCCCGTCGCTCTCGGGAGATGATCGGCGCCTCTTCGATCTCGTGCTGCGGCGCTTCCTCGGCGCCTTCCATCCGCCCGCCGTATGGGAGAAGGTCGAGCGCACCACCCACGTGGGAGATGAGCATTTCCGGACTCGCGCTCGCTCGCTCCAAGAGCCCGGCTGGCGGGCAGTACTCGCAACGGAGCCCGAGGAGGACGAGGCCTCGCTGCCGCCGCTACGGCCGAAGGCCGACGAGGCTCGAGACGTCCCGGTAGCGACCCGGGAAGTGACCGGGGAGCAGCAGGAGACGAAGCCCCCGGCCCGCATCACGGAAGGGCGGCTGCTCTCGCTGATGGAGAACGCGGGGCAGCAGATCGAGGACGAGAGCCTCGCGGTCGCGCTCCACGAGAAGGGCCTCGGTACGCCGGCGACGCGCGCCGACATCATCGAGAACCTGATCGCCAAGGGCTATGCGACGCGTGTCGGCAAGGCATTGCGACCCACGGTGAAGGGCATCCGCCTGATCGACATCCTACGCCGCGTGAACATCGACCGGCTGGCTTCTGCCTCGCTCACGGGAGAGCTCGAAAAGCATCTGGGCGAGGTCGAGCACGGCCAGCGCAGCGCCGAGCAGTTCATGAGCGAGATCGAGACCTACGCGCGCGAGATCGTCGAGCACGCCAAGAGCTTCGAGTACGACGAGCTGTACGCGAAGGAGCCGCCGCTCGGCGTTTGCCCTCGGACCGGACGCCCCGTGAAGGAGCGCGCCTGGTTTTACAGCGCGGACGAGGATCCCGCGGCTGGCGAAGACGATCCGAAGCCGCTGCTCTTCTGGAAGGATACGAGCGGGCGCTACATCAACCGCAGCGTCGTGGAGGCGCTACTGCGGGACGGCAAGAGCGGCGTTCTCGACGGCTTCACGGCGCGCGACGGACGAACCTACAAGGGCATCCTCGAGATCGATCGCGAGGCCTGGCGCATGAAGGTGCGCTCGATGGGGCCCGGCGAGGGCGAGACTGCGAGCGCATCGCCCGAGTACGACGTCAACCCGGCTCCGCTCGGCCCCTGCCCCTCGGGCGACGGCTGTCAGGTGGTCGAGTCGCCGAGCTTCTTCATCTGCCAGCGCAAGCTCGAGGAGTCGGAGCTCGGCAAGCAGGAAGGCGCTCCGCCGAGCTGCGGCTTCCAGCTGCCGCGCACGGTGTGCAAGCGGGAGATCACGCGCGACGAGGCTCTTTTCTACCTGCAGAACCGAAAGACGGAGCTTCTGACCGACTTCACGTCGCGCTTCGGGCGTCCGTTCTCGGCAACGCTCGTGCTCAAGGAGAACGGCCGGCACGGCTTCGAGTTCCCGCCGCGCGAGAAGAAGGCCAAGGCGGCAGCCGCAGAGGGTGCGCCCACGGAGGCTACACCGGCCCGAAAGCCCGCCAGCAGCAGCGGCGGGCCGCGCAAGGCGGCGG
>CAYGXT010000549.1:0-2454 GCA_964353695.1 uncultured Myxococcaceae bacterium | reverse complement strand
AGGTGAGGTAATCCCAGCAGGCGCCGCCTCCCTGGTAGTAGACCAGGAGCTTGTTCACCGTGCCGCGGCGCACGAAGTGTACCCAGGGCGTGCCGCGCGAGCAGATGGGCTCGAGGGTCTTGCCCTGATACGAGACCTGCGACGTCGGCTCGATCATCGCGAAGTCGCTCGGGACGTTCGGAGACACCAGGTTCGCAAGCACGACGTTCTGCGAGAGGGTCTTCACGCTCTCGACCACCTTCGCTGCGCCGTCCTTTCCGAGGGCCGACCAGCGGAGCAGGATCTCGAGCCAGCCGGCGGCGAGGCTGCGCTCGCGCTCGAGCTTCACGCGCTCGCGATCCCAGCTCCTCCGAAGCAGGTGACGGCCGTCGGCGCCGACGATCTGCCAGCAGCCTTGCCCCGCAGCGCGGATCCCGCCGAAGGCGCGAATCCCCTTCAAGTACCGCGCACCGGCCACCGCGCTGCGGACCTGCGCCGCGATGCCGGTGGCGCCATCGGAAACCTTCGTGAAGACCTCGTCGGCCGTGGCGGTCGTCTGTGCGCAGTTGACGCCGACCTCCTGGGACTGAGCCTCGGCGACGCCCCAGGCTTTCGCGAGCGCCTTCCTTGCCTCGACGAGGCGCCAATCGAAGGCCGGCACCCGCGGGTCGATCTGCGCGAAAGCGAGGGCGTCGAAGACCTGCCGGCAGGCCGTCGCCGCAGCCGACAGCTTGGCCGCGACGCAGCGGTCCGTGGGGTAGAGAGCCGGCGGCGGCACCGGCGTGGCTGCGCGGGCCGGGCCGGCGGCGACGAGGAGGGTGCAGGCCAGGAAGGAGAGGAGGGGACGCGGCATGGGACCTCGCAGGCTGTTGTGTCCGTTTCGGGACACTCCAGCTAGCACCCGGAAGGAACGGTCGTCAAGTGATTTTTCGAGGCGCCGCGGCTCAGCCCCCCAGCAGGCTCCGTGCCACGACCTTGAGCTCGAGGATCGGTTTCACGCCCTCGAAGATCGGCAGCACGTTGGCATCCACCACGTAGCGGCTGATGGGATACTCCTCGGCGTAGCCCCAGCCGCCGTGCAGGATCTGCCCGATCTGCGTCACCTCGACGGCAACGTCACAGGCAAAGAGCTTTGCCTGCGCCGCCAGCGGCGCAGCCTTGCGCTCGTCCTCGTCCATGGCGCTCGCGGCGGCGTAGGTGATGGCGCGGGCCGCCGCGATGCGGGTCGCCATGTGGCCGAGGTTGTACTGCGTGAGCTGGAATTCGGAGATCGCCTTCTTGAATTGCATGCGATCGACGACGTACTCCGCCGTCTTCTCGAGGGCCGCCTGCGCCACGCCCGTGGCGCGGCCGCCGGTCTGGAGACGCCCCGCCGCGAAGCCGGCCATCTGCAGGTAGAAGCCGCGGCCAAGACCCGCTTCGCCTCCCACCAAGTTTGCCGCGGGCACGAAGTAGCGCTCGATGTTGAGCGTGAAGCTGTGCATGCCACGATAACCGGGCGTGGCGTCGGCCTTGCCGTCCATGCGACCGCCGCCGGGCTGCTTCATCTCGAAGCTATGCCCGTCGAAAGGATCCTTCTCCAGGATGAAGAGAGACAGGCCCTTTGCACCCTTCGAAAGATCTGGATCCGTGCGGGCCAGCAGCGCCAGCACGTTCGCGCGGCCCGCAAAGGTGCACCAGGACTTGGGACCGCTGATGATCCAGCCCGCCTCACCGTCGACGCTGCCGCGCTCCGCGCGGCACTTGACCGAGGAGACGTCGCTGCCCACGTCGGGCTCCGTCACGGCGATGCCCACCATCAGCTCGCCGGAGGCGATCTTCGGCAGCCAATGCTTCTTCTGCTCCTCGCTGCCGCCCTGCAGCAGGGCCTTGGTGAGGATCTCGGGCCGCGTGATCAGCGAACCCGCTCCGGCCAGCGACGCGCGCGAGAGCTCCTCGGTCGTGAGGATCATGGCGAGGTTGCCGTATTCGGTGCCGCCGTACGCCTCGGGCACCGAGAGTCCGAAGAAGCCGAGCTCGCTCATCTTCGCGATCAAATCCTCGGGCACCAGCTCATCGTGGCGGTGGATGCGCTCGGCGTGGGGCGCCACCTCGTTGTTCGCGAACTCGCGCACCGCGTTGCGCACCTGCTCGTGCGTGTCGTCGAGGGGCCACTCGTTCCTGCCCTTCGTCTCTGCCGCGTGGCGGCCGATGGTGCGCAGCACCGATTCGTGAGCGGCCGTTCGCAGCAGCGAGCGAACGGTCGCAGAGAAGGCCTCCTCGATCGCCGCGTCGCCGAGGCCGAGGTCGTTGATCACCGGCGAGAGCCTGTCTCGCACGTTGGTGGCGAGCTCCGCCGCCGAGGCCGCCGCGACGGCCTCGAGCAGGGCGCCTCCCGTGCCCTCACCGCGAGCCCGGGCCGCCGCCTCCACCAGCTCGCGGGCGGCCCGGGCCTCGGTGGCGGCATAGGTCACGCGCTCGGTCAGCACCTGGTGG
>CAYGXT010000548.1:0-2462 GCA_964353695.1 uncultured Myxococcaceae bacterium | reverse complement strand
CGGGATGAGGCGCCCGGCTCTTTTGGAACGCGCTGCATCATCGGCGCCGAGGGGCTCAGCACCGTAGACGCGGATCCCGGGCAGGAGCGCCTTCGCCGCGATGCAGACGCCGGAGAGCAGCCCGCCGCCGCCCACGGGCGCAACCAACGCATCGAGCCCCGGCACCTGCGCCAGCAGCTCGAGCGCCACCGTGCCCTGCCCCGCAATCACGTCGGGATGGTCGTAGGGCGGCACGAAATGGGCGCCGGTCTCGGCGATCACGGCGGCGGCCGTGCTCTCGCGCGCCTCGAGCGTGGGCTCGCAGTCGACGACGCGCGCGCCGTAGCCGAGAACGGCGCGCCGCTTCACCGACGGCGCGTTCGAGGGCATCACCACGTGAGCCGGAATGCCGCGCATCTTCGCCGCGAGCGCCAGGGCCTGCGCATGGTTGCCCGAGCTGTGGGTGACGACGCCACGCGCCGCGACCTGCGCCGGCAGCTTGCGGACCGCGTTGCAGGCGCCCCGGAACTTGAACGCGCCAATCCTTTGGAGCTGCTCGCACTTGAGGAAGAGCGAGCGGCCGGCCATGCGATCGAGGGTTGCGCAGGTCTCGACGGGAGTGCGGTGCGCGAGGCCTTCGATGCGCTTCGCGGCCTCCTCGATGGCCGCGAGGTCGACGGCGAAACGTTCCGGCACGCCGAGATGCTTAGCCCTGCTCCGCGGGGAGCGCATCCGGACCTCCAGCGGAGACCAGGAGCCAGTTATGCCATTCTACCGGCCTGCGCGCATCGGAGCCCGAATGAGCGAAGCCGCCCCTGCCTCCCGCCCTCCCCGCCCGGCCTCGACGCTGCTTCTCGTGCGCGACGGAGTGAGCGGGCTCGAGGTCTTCGTCGTCGAGCGCCATCACCAGATCGACTTCGCCGGCGGTGCCACAGTCTTCCCGGGCGGGAAGCTCGAGCCCGGCGATCAGGATCCCGAGATCCGGGCACGCTGCGCTGGCGCCGAGGGCCTCGACGACGACACGCTCGCCTTCCGCGTCGCCGCCATTCGCGAGGCCTTCGAGGAGTGCGGCGTGCTACTCGCGCGTCCGAGGGGCAGGCCGGAGCTGATCTCGGTGGCGCGGCTTGCAGACATGCTCAAGCGCTGGCGTGCCGAGGTGCGCGAGCACCGTGTCTCGATCGCCGATCTCGCGCGCGCCGAAGATCTCGAGCTCGCCTGCGATCTGCTCGTGCCCTTCGCCCACTGGATCACGCCCGAGGGCATGCCGAAGCGTTTCGACACGATCTTCTTCCTGGTGGCGGCGCTGCCCGACCAGTTCGCGGCCCATGACGGCACCGAGACCGTGGACTCGACCTGGATCTCGCCGCGCCGCGCCCTCGAGCAGGCCGACGAGGGCAAGCGGACCATCATCTTCCCGACCCGCATGAACCTCGCGAAGCTCGCGCGGAGCGAAACCGTGGCGGAGGCTGTGGCGAGCGCGCACGCCTCGCGCATCGTGACCGTGCTCCCGCGCGTAGTGCGTGGGCCGAATGGGCCGGTCCTCCGCATCCCCGCCGACGCAGGCTACGAGCCGGTCGACTCTCCCCTCGATTCGTTGGGGGTGCGCTGACTGCGAGCAGAGCGCCGGGGCCCGTGCAGGCAGCTACCCCGCGCGCTGCCCAGGCTTTCAGCCCCGCATCAGATCCCGCAGCGCGCGCATGCCCACCGTCTGGACACCTTCTTCCGCGAGCGCCTGGCGCCCGGCCTCGCCCCCGTAGAACGAGCGCTCGAAGTCGCGCTGATGGGCGCCGAAGGTCATGGCGGCGCGAAGCTCCGCGCCGTCGCGGGCGGGATGGCAGATCAGATACGTGACGCCGCTCGAAAGGCGAGCGAGGCGGCCCCTGTTGTGCGCGCGACCTTCCCCATCGGGGAAGTCGAGCGACTCGGCATCGAAGGCGTCGAGGATCGGAACGCGTGCGTCTTCGAGCAGCGCCATCAACCCCTCGAAGATCTTCTCCGCGCCCGCGAAGCCGCGCGCGGCCAGCACTTCGGGATCGGGACGCACGGCGAACGCCGGAACGCGGTACTCGCGGGCAAGCTTGGCGTAGACGGGAACGAGTTGCGGAAAGAAGACGGTGCCCATGTGGGAGTCGATGTGCGTGACGTCGATGCCGGCAGCGAGTGCCTTTTCGATCTGCGCGCGCAGCTCGATCTCTACCTCCTCGGGCTTCGCATTCTTCGCCACCTCGACCGCGGTACGCGGCAGGTAGCCCTCTGCGTCGAGGAGCGACGGCACCCGGTCGCGAGACGCGACCGGGCCCCAGCGGTAGCTCAGCCACTCCGCGGTGAGCGTGAGATGCACGCCGAGATCGACGCCGGGACTCGCCGTTGCGAGCGCGGCGGCCTCCTCGAACCACGGGCAGGGCACCATGATGCTGCCGCAGGTGGCTGGCCCGTTCGCGAGGGCCTCGAAGGCTCCCTCGTTGGCGGCATGACACATTCCG
>CAYGXT010000547.1:0-2466 GCA_964353695.1 uncultured Myxococcaceae bacterium | reverse complement strand
GTGGGCGAGGGTCGGGCGTGACTGCCACGCGGCGAATGGGGGCCGGGCGGCGAGGTGCGCGGGACGGCCGCGCAGTATTTCAGCCAGTCGATGATGCCCGGCAAGAGCCTGCTGCTGACGCCGCAGTTGCTCGGCATGGTCCGCGGCATCACTACCGGCGGCAGTTCGCTCTTCTACTACGGGACTGCCTACCCGGCCCCGCTGGACATGCTGCGCAAGTACGGCGTGGACGTGGCCACCGAGGTGCAGGAGGCGCGTGCCGAGTTGCCGATCGCAAAGCTGAAGGCAGAGATGGTGACGCCAATGACGTCGCGGCTCATGGCGAGCGCCCAGCAGATCGGACTCGATTGGCAGATGCTCGACAAGTTCATGTACCAGGACCGCTGGAAGCCCGAATACCCCTTCGGCTACTTCGGCGACAGCAACCACGTGAAGTGGAGCGCGCGCAATTACGTGGAAGAGGCCGTTGCACACGGGGCGGTGCTGCTCAACGGCGCCAAGGTGAGCAGGGTGCTCGGCGACGATCACGCCGCCACCGGCGTCGAATTCAGCATGAACGGCCAAACCCGCAGCGCCTCCGCAGAGCGCGTCATCGTGGCGGCGGGTGGCATCGGCTCGCCGATCATCCTTCGCCAGAGCGGGATCCGCGAGGCTGGCTACAACTTTTTCTTCGACCCGCTGATCACCGTCTGCGGCACGCTGAAGGATGTGAGCCTGCGCGACAACGAGATCCCCATGTCGACTGGCGTGCACATGCGCGACGAGGGCTACATGATGACCGACATGGCGCTACCGCCCTCGCTGCACCTGCTATTCGCCGCGCAGGTCTTGCGCCTGACCGGGCTGTTCTCGTTCCGCAACACGGCACGCATCATGGTGAAGATCAAGGACGAACTCGGCGGCCGCGTGACCGATGGCGGCGGAGTTCGCAAGAAGCTGACGGCAGCCGACCACAGCAAGCTGAAGGCCGGTTTCGAGAATGCCAAGCGGATCCTCAAGGCCGCGGGCGCCACCGATATCTACAAGACCGGCATCTTTGCGGCGCACCCCGGCGGCACGGTGAAGATCGGCGAGCTGGTCGATGCGAACCTGAAGACGCGGATCGACAACCTGTACGTCTGCGATTGTTCGGTCATCCCGGAGGCCTGGGGCCTGCCGCCGACGTTGACCCTGGTGGCGCTGGGCAAGCGCCTGGCCCGCCATCTCCTCGCCGACCAACGACCGGTTGCCCGCCCGGCAGCGGCCTGAGCCCGGCGCCGAAACCCCTCGCGTCGTCCTCGGCGCCGACCTGTTCTTCTGGTCGCGACTCCTCTACATACCCGTCTATTACTCGAGGGGCCGCAATACACGCAGGAGTCAGACATGCAACTGGGAATGATCGGATTGGGCCGGATGGGAGCGAACATGGTTCGCCGGCTGATCGGCGGCGGCCACGATTGCGTCGTCTTCGACATGTCGCCGAAGGCAGTCGCGGACCTCGTGAAGGAGAAGGCGGTGGGCGCCTCCTCCCTCGCCGACTTCATCGCGAAGCTCGCGAAGCCCCGGGCCGTCTGGCTGATGGTCCCGGCGGCCGTCGTGGACAAGACGATCGCCGACCTCCTGCCCCTCCTCGAGAAGGGGGACATCCTGATCGACGGTGGGAACTCGTACTACGTGGACGACATCCGTCGCGCGAAGGAGCTGGCCCCGCACGGGATCCACTACGTCGACGTCGGGACGAGCGGCGGCGTCTGGGGGCTCGAGCGCGGTTACTGCATGATGATCGGCGGCGAGCACGCCGTCGTGAAGTATCTCGACCCGATCTTCAAGCGGCTGGCCCCGGGCCGCGGCGACATCCCGCGGACGCCCGGACGCGAGAAGCTCGGAGGCACCGCCGAAGAGGGCTATCTCCACTGCGGCCAAAACGGGGCGGGCCATTTCGTCAAGATGGTCCACAACGGCATTGAGTATGGGCTGATGGCTGCGTACGCCGAGGGGCTCAACATCCTCAAGCACGCGGACGTCGGCAAGACGAGCCGCGAGGTCGACGCCGAGACGACACCGCTCCGCAACCCAGAGCACTATCAATACTCTCTCGATCTTCCCGGCATCGCCGAAGTGTGGCGGCGCGGAAGCGTCGTGGCGTCCTGGCTCCTCGACCTGACGGCCATCGCGCTGCTCCAGTCGCCGGATCTGGCGGACTTCTCGGGACGGGTCTCGGACTCGGGTGAGGGACGCTGGACGATCTTGGCCGCGATCGACGAGGGGGCGCCGGCCGAGGTCCTCACGGCCGCGCTCTACGAGCGTTTCAGCTCGCGCGGCGAAGCCGATTTCCAGAACAAGCTGCTCTCGGCGATGCGTTACCAGTTCGGCGGGCATCTTGAGAAGCCGTCGAAGTGACCAAGAAATGAGCACGGCGCTGACCCGACTGACCAGTCGCCCGGCGTGGAGGGCGCTCGAGACGCACGCCCGGATGATGCGCGACCT
>CAYGXT010000546.1:0-2469 GCA_964353695.1 uncultured Myxococcaceae bacterium | reverse complement strand
CGTATGCTCGAAGTTGGCCGGATAGTTGTGATGGCGGCTCTGCTCGTCGGCGGCGCTGGCGATGATCGGGATGCCGCGCCGGTAGGCGTAGTCGATGGCGGCCTGTGAGACCTGCGAGGCGGTGATGGCGCCAAGCGCCTCGGAGATCACCGAGGCGCGCCGGTCGACCGCGTAGACCAGGGCCTGCGCAAAGTCGCTATCGATCGCGACGAAGCTGTCGCCCACCCGCAGCGGTAGGAACATCGAGCTCGGCGCCACGCCGGGGAAGCCGCCGCCGTCGTTCGCCTCCTCGACCTGGTCGGAGGCCTCGCCGGTGCCGTGGCCGTAGCGCACGTCGTCCGAAGCGTCGTTGTCGTTCTGGTAGAAGTCCCAGCCCGCGATGTCGTCGACGTATCCGTTGCCGTCAGCATCGATGCCGTCGGAATAGGCGCGGATCATGTCCTGGCCGTCGCGGAAGCCGTTGCCGTTCGAGTCCGGGACGTTCGGATAGTCCTCCACGTTCACGACGCCGTCGCCGTTGCAGTCGTACGCCGCACATCCGGGAGGAAACGGGAGTTCCCCGGTGTTGAGGGCTGTGGCCCGCGCGAGCTGTCGCGCATCCCAGTAGATGCCGCTGTCGAGAACGGCCACGAAGACATCGGGGCGGCCCGTGCTGCGCTGCCATGCGCCCACGATGTTCATGCCGGTGGTCGCGTTGAACTTCCACGCATCGCTGCTCGTCGCATCGAAGTCGTTGGGGAGCACGCCGGGAGCGAGGAAGAGATAGGAGGCGTAGCTCGCGGGGTCGGTGCAGGCCGGCGCCTGGCACGAGGGATAGGGCACCTCGGCGAAGGCCGGCACGCCGGCGGTGACCAGAAGGGCTGAAGCGAGCAAGAGACGACGCAGCGGCACGGAGGAACCCCCGGAGCGAGAGGCGGCAGGCGGCGGAGCGGCGGATCAGCCTACCACGGAGCGTCCGGCAGCAGAGCAGCAAGTCAGGCCCGACGCCCACTCCCCCGTGGGGACGCTACGCTTGTTCTCGAACGGGTCGTCGGTTAGAAAGCGGCCGGAAGAGCTTGCGGCCATCGACCGGCCGAAGCGGCAACGGGATTGGGGGGCTCCGTGGACTGGCATGACTCGATGGCGTGGCTCGTTTTCGGCCTGGTCGGAAACGCGATCTTCTTCTCGCGCTTCCTGATCCAGTGGCTGGCCTCGGAGAAGGCCGGCAAGAGCGTCGTGCCGACGGCGTTCTGGTACCTGAGCATCGCCGGCTCGGTCGTGCTCCTGATCTATGCGCTCCACAAGCGCGATCCGGTCTTCGTCCTCGCCTACCTACCGAATGCGTTCGTCTACCTGCGCAACCTCCAGCTCATCAAGAAGAACGAGGAAGGCCCGACCGAGGTGGTGCACGCGGCCGAGCGCGCGGTGGCCGACGCCGAGGGCTGAAAGCTCTCGACTACTCCGCGTCGTCGAAGACCTGGTCGAGCCGCGCCGCACGCCGGCGCAGCATCTCCCGCTGCTCGGGATGCGTGAGCACGTAGAGGCGCCCGGCGTCGATGGCGCGTACCACACGTGCCGCGACGGCCTCGGCCGTGACCGTGCCCCCCTGCAGCGAGCCCGCCGGCGGACTGGGGGGCGGAGGGGCCTTCGGCCGCAGATGCTCGGGGCGATTCCGGATCGAGTTCTCGTTGATGTTCGTGGCGACGACCATGGGGCAGAGCACGCTGACGCCGATGCCGTGCGGCTCGAGCTCGCGCTGGAGGGCCTCGGTCAGGCCGACCACGGCGAACTTCGAAGCGCTGTAGATGCCGAGCCAGCGCATACCGACGAGTCCGGCCATCGAGGCGGTATTGACGATGTGCCCCCCCTGGCCCTGCGCGATCAGGCGTGGCACGAAGGCCTCCACCCCATGCACGACACCCCAGAAGTTCACGCCCATGGTGAACTCCCAGTCCTCGTGGGGCGCCTTCGCGATCTCGCCGAAGGTGGCGATGCCGGCGTTGTTGCAGACGATGTGGACGGCGCCAAAACGACGCATTACGGTGTCGGCCAGGCTCTCGACCTCGGGGAGCTTCGAGACGTCGGTGGGGACCGAGATCGCATCGGCGCCGGCTGCCCGCAGCTCGGCCTCGACGCGCTGCATCGCATCCGCGTCGATATCGGCGAGCACGAGACGCGCGCCGCGTGCCGCGAAAGCGCGCGCCATGGCCGCGCCGATCCCGCTCCCGCCGCCGGTCACGACAGCGACGCGATCGCGAAACGGGTCCATGGGGTTCTCCTTCACTCGAGATGCGGGCCGCACGACGAGGATACTACGGACCTCTCGAAGATCCCGAAAGAAGAACGCAAGATCCGGGGCGGAGCCCGGGCCCGGGCCGCGCTAGCGTCGGGGCCACATGCGTCGGCCCTGCCGGCGCGCGCGGGAGGAGCCGCCATGGAAGAGGTCCTGTTCTCGATCGAGGGGCACATCGCCACCCTCACGCTCAACCG
>CAYGXT010000545.1:0-2493 GCA_964353695.1 uncultured Myxococcaceae bacterium | reverse complement strand
GAGCCGATGCGGAGGAGCGCGCCGCCTTCGACGCCATTATCGGAGGCTCGTGCCGGATGCACGATCTTCTCGAGCTGGTGCGCAGAGTTGCCGAGACCGACAGCACGGCATTCATCACCGGCGAGACGGGCACCGGCAAGGAGCTGATCGGCCGCGCCCTCCACCGTGCGAGCCGCCGCCGCGACCGCGTCTTCTGCGCTCTCAACTCGGCGGCGTTCCCCGAGACGCTGCTCGAAAGCGAGCTCTTCGGTCACCGTCGCGGCGCCTTCACGGGCGCATCGCAGAACAAGCGGGGCCTGCTCGAATGCGCCCACGCCGGCACGGTCTTCCTCGACGAGGTGGCGGAGATGCCGCTCTCGATGCAGGCGAAGCTGCTGCGCTTCCTGCAGACCGGGGAGATCCGTCCCGTCGGCGGCGAGAGCACGCGGCTGGTGGACGTACGCCTCATCACGGCCACGAACAAGGATCTCGAGCGTGAGGTGCGTGCAGGCCGCTTCCGCGAGGATCTCTTCTATCGCCTTGCCGTGATCCCCATCCACGTCCCCCCGCTGCGCGAGCACCCGGAGGACGTGCCGGCGCTGGCGCTGCATTTCCTGCGCCGCTTCGCAACGAAGCTTGGAAAGACCGTGGACGGGATCGAGCCTGCTGCCCTCGATCTGCTCGCTGCCTTCGCATGGCCAGGAAACGTGCGGGAGCTCGAGAACACCATCGAACGTGGCGTCGCGCTCTCTCGCGGCAGGAGCCTCGGACCGTCAGACCTCCCAGACCGGGTACGCGCACCGAAGCGGCCCAGCCTCGAGCGGGAGAGCCTGCAGAGCCTCGAACTGCTCGAGCGGCGTCACATCCTGGCCACGCTCGAGCGTGTCGGATGGAGCCGCAAGCGTGCCGCGGAGGTCCTGCAGATCTCGACCACGACGCTGTGGCGGCGCCTCAAGGTCTTCGGCATCGAGCCGGCGACCACGCTGCCGGCGCCCGTGCAGTAGCGCGTAGGAGAGAAGAGCAAGATGGCAGAGAAGGACTTACAGCGACGGACGGAGCCTGCGACGCAGGCCGCGCGAGCGATCCGCAGCGGAGCGACGTGGCTCGGTCTGCTGCTGGCCTTCGCAGCCGGGGCCAGCGCGGGGTGGATCGGTGGGCGTGCCATCGGAGCGTCCGAGAGTGGCCCGGCGCTGGCGAGCGCTGCAACCGCGCCGGACGAGGAGGCCGGTGCCGGCGCGACGCTGCACGAGCGCATGCTCGCGCTCGATCCCTTCGTGGTGAACCTTCTCGCGGAGGACGCGGCCCGCTACCTGAAGGTCAGGGTCGAGCTCGAGGCCGAGAGCCCGGCGCTGCGTGCGGAGCTCGAAGAACGCCTCCCGCAGGTTCGCGACGGTGTCATCTCCGTGCTCTCGGCGCGCGACGTCGCAGACGTCACCAGCTACGAGGGGAAGACGCTCCTCAAGCACGACATCCAGGAACGCGTGAATGGTCTGCTCCGCGATGGGCGCGTCCGCTCGGTCTTGTTCACCGAGTTCGTAGTGCAGTGAGCGCCGCCGCGAGCGATACGATTGCGATGGGCGACACGGGGCTGCGCGAGCTGCGACGCGGGCTCGAGGCGCTTGCGCTACGCGCGTCGCGTCTGCTCTCGACCCGGGCGCAGGCGCGGCTCGAACTCACGCTTGCGCGCGTCGAGCAGGCGACCGTCGGAGATCTCGCGGATCGGCTCGAGCCCCTCGACCGGAGCGTGGTCGTCGATTTCGGGGCCGAGCGCCCTCCGGCCTTCGTGCTGCTGTCCCGGACGCTCGCATTCGCGCTTCTTGCGCTCCGTTTTGGCGCGCGGCCCGGCACCCTCGGCGCTGTGGCTCCCGAGCGGCCCTACACCCGCATCGAGGAGCGTGCGCTCGAGCGCACGGCCGCAGAGCTCTGGGAAGCGCTGCGTGCCGGTGGGGGCGCAACGCTCTCGAGGCCCGCGCGAGTGGCTGGCCTCGAGGACAGCGAGCAGCTGCGGGAGCGCGAGAACGCAAAGGTCTGGCTGGCATGCTTCGCAGTCGCCGGGCTGGAGCAGGAGGAGCACCTGCTGCTCGCGATCCCGCGTGCACTCCAGGTCGTCGAAGAGCCGGAGTTCTCGGTGCAGGGGAGGGCCCTTGCGCGCTAGACGTTTCGTGGGCGAGACGCTCCTCGAGGCCGTGCGACGCGTGAAGGCTACCCTGGGCCCGGATGCACTCGTCGTCGCGGTACGGCCGCTCTCGCAGGGGGGCTGGATCCGCCGCAGACGCCAGACGGGCTTCGAGCTGACGGCGCTCGAACCTCGAGAGCCCGAAGCTTTTTCGCTCGCAGCCGACTCTGTCTTGGCCGAGCTTCGCCGGCTCAGCGCGCGTGTCGAGTCTCTCGCCGCAGCGCTGGAGCAGAGCGGCGGCGGCGCGCGAGAGTCTACCAGGGCGCTCCCGGCAGCGATCCGGCGCCCATCACGCGCTGGCGCCAGAGGATGATGCGGTTCGTGAGCACGCCTTCGGG